>NZ_JAUBTN010000012.1:0-121712 GCF_036705055.1 Microcoleus sp. CZ3-B2
TTTTCTAGTCCAATCAGGGTGTTAGGTGTTGCAATATCCTTACTGATTTGGTGGTTCACATCAGCGATAAACCGTCTCTCTCTCCCAGATAAAGCGATTAATCTTCGCTTCGCTGAACGAGTGTCTTTACGCTGAAGAGTCATCCGTGCTTTATGGTAGCGGTTAGCTTTATGTCTAACATCTGAACCTGAGTAGAATTTAGACTTATTTTGCAAGTCTGTTTCCACCGCTAAGTAGCGCATACCCACGTCAACACCAGAGACTCTAGTTATTTTCAGTGGGTCAATTTTAGGCGTTTCTACTTCGATGCTGACCATTAAGTAGTAGACCTTAGAAGAACGCTGATAGACAATTTTAGCCGCTCCAATATGAGCATCATTGGCAATTAAGTCTAAATGCTTGTTGTAGCAATCATAGGAGACAACTATTCGACCTTGCAGCGTGATAATACTCACTTGCTGCTCGGTCTTAAAAGAGTAGTCCTGTTGATAGTTTAGGGTACAAGTTCGAGATATATATTTGGGGGCTTTGTCTAACCCTTTATACCGTCTCTTAGTGTAGCATGAAGCAATAGCATCGTTAGATTGTTTTACCTTAGTCCACAAAGTTTTGTAAGTTCCAGAAACTTGTCTGGGTACGTTGCAAGCCATTTGGGCTCCCAGTCCAAAGTTCACCCGCAGTTCGTTGTAGACCGCTTTTTGTAGCTTAGCACCATTGCTGGTTTTACCTGCGTCAAAAGCGACTTGTGAAGTGTAATTCAAGGCATCTCGGTAGGCTAAAGTAGTCTGAGACACCAAAGCTTTTTGCTCGGCTGTCAGGTTTAGTTTTAGCTTGGCTGCGATCGCTTGGGACATTACATTCACAAACTCTGGTGTTATCGTATTTGGTGAAAACTAATATTGCAATAGCGGAAATCAAAGATTTGCTCGGCAGTCAGGCCTGGCGCGCATTCCTCCCGTCACTCAACGGAGTACAGTTAGAGTGCGGGACTCCTCCTGTCTAGTTGAACTTCAACATCCCAATTTTCGATTACCAATTTCCCAATGACTCGCTTAGCCACAACAATAGAAGCCATACTTTACCTTAAAGGTCAGCCGGTCTCAATAGCAGAAATTGCCGAGATTGCTAAGTGCGATCGACCTGCCGCCGAAGATGCCATTATTGAACTCATGTCTGACTCTTCCCGCCGCGACAGCGCCCTAGAAGTCGTCGAAACTCCCACGGGATACAGCCTACAACTGAGAGACGAGTTTGCCAATTTGATGCAAACTTTGATACCTCCAGAATTAGGTGTGGGAGCTTTGCGGACGCTGGCGGCGATCGCCCTCAAAGGCGGCATCGCGCAGCCGGATTTAGTCAATTTGCGGGGTTCTGGAGCTTACCAACAAGTGCAGGAACTGGTAGAAATGGGCTTTGTTCGCAAGCGGAAGCCTACCGACGGGCGATCGTATTGGTTACAAGTTACCGAGAAATTTCATAGGTACTTTCAAGTAGACCAACTCCCCAAACAACTGCAAATTGACTTTCAGGCAAATTTGCACCGAAGCAATGACGAGTAGTTTGAAGTAGAATGTAGCCAGCCAGAAATTAAGAATCGCCAAATGGTTTTTCACCCTGACTTTGACCCAGACAATGCCCAACAAACCGCAGTCAACCCACTTCTGAAGTACCTCCAACACCAATCTCCCGAGGTTCTAGCCCGCATCGCCAAGTCCGCCAGCCCTGAAATCAAAGAAATTATCTCTCATAACGTCCAAGGACTTGTCGGGGTATTGCCTTCAGACAATTTTAATGTCCAAATCACCACCGACCGCGAAAATTTAGCAGGTTTGCTAGCTTCCGCGATGATGACAGGCTATTTTCTCAGGCAAATGGAGCAGAGGATGCACCTAGAAGAAAATTTAGCCAGCACGAGTTCGATTAAACCAAACTCTCCTAAAGAAAAGTAAACAGATCAACGGTTTGCCGAAGCCATAAAGATGAATGTTGTTCCAAAAATAAACAATCCTGGACGGACAGGGAATTAAGAAACCGGGTTTTTAATCCTATGTACCTCGCGACAGACGGAGGATTTTAGTAAAAAACCCGGTTTTTGTGTCGGGAACGATCGAGCATCAGATTCATTCTCCCTCGCCATCTCCTCGCGCGATCGATCGTCCTTCTGTAAACTCTCAACCTGTATGCTGCATCCTGTCAACTGTTGAAATTATCCACCGGCGGGGCTAGCGGATACGGGAAAAGCACCCGGACGTACTTTAATTTTCTGAACTTGACCCAAACGGTTAATTTCCACTTCTAGTTCTTTGCCGACAGCAGCGTTTTCCACCCGTTCTTGCACGTCTCCGGGAGTGTTGACCGCAATTCCGTCAATTTTTTGAATCACATCTCCGGCGCGCAGGTTGGCTTTTTGAGCGGGGGAATTTTCCACCACTCGCATTACGGCTACACCTCGATCGAGGGTGATTTTATTATCTAGTTGTTTGTTGACTTCTGCTTTGGTGGCGGGAGTCAAGCCGATCATTTGAATGCCGAGATAGGGATGTTCGGCTTTTCCTTTGGCGAATAACTGATCGGAAACTCGTTTGGCCGTTTCGATCGGAATTGCAAATCCCAAGCCCTGAGCGTCGGCGCGAATGGCGGTATTGATGCCAATTACTTCGCCTTGGTCGTTGAGCAGGGGGCCGCCTGAATTACCGGGGTTGATGGCTGCGTCGGTTTGGATGAATCGGACTCGTTTGTCGGGGATGCCGACTTGGGAACTGGTTCTACCCGTGGCGCTAATAATGCCGACAGTCACGGTATTGTCGAGACCTAAAGGATTGCCGATCGCGATCGCCCACTGTCCGGGTACAATATTGTCCGATCGACCCAAAACAACCTGCGGCAGTTCCTTAGCATTAATCTTAACCACAGCCACATCCGTCAGCGGATCGACACCCTGCACCTTACCCTCAAACTCGCGGCCGTCTTTGAGCGTCACCTTCACAGTATCCGTACCGGAGACAACGTGAGCATTCGTCACGATGCGGCCGTCAGCAGTCAGAATAAACCCCGAACCGGTGCCGCGTTTGATTCGTTCTTCCGGCTGCGGCAAATTGTCCCCAAAAAACCGGCGAAACAAAGGATTTTTGAAAGCTTCCGGTACTTGATTCGTCACCTTGCTCGATGCGTCAATCCGCACGACTGCCGGGCCGACTTTTTCGGCTGCTTCAGCAATAAAATTAGGATTGGTGCGATCGACTGCGCGATTTTCTAGAACCGGAGGAGAAGCATAGGGCGGGATTTGCTGCCGCACCACGGGCAAAACCGATCCAGTTTCCAGATAATTTGGGGCTTGCAGGTAGCGATTCCCCAACCATCCGACGCCTCCGCCGATCGACAGCAAAGTCACATAAAGGGTCATTTGCTTAAAAGATAAACTCATATTTAACAACTCCCGCTGAATACCTCATCCCCGCAGAAACCTTTGGCATCGAGCATTTTTGTCTTGGCCGCAGGTTAAGGAAGCGGGGCGAGGCTTACCGCTTCCTCAAGAACATAGCTGTTAACAGACAAGTGCTGATGTGCCCAACAAGCAAAAATTGCTTGATTTTCAAACAGCCAAGAAAACCAATAATTCTTATCGTAACTTGGCTCGGCCTGGGATTTGCGGTATCGGGTGCGACTAGAGCTTTCAAATAGGCACTTTCACTAGGCGAAAAAATTGTCAATTCTCCCAAATGAATATTTTTTTCCGTGCATATTGACTTTTAAACGCTGATTTTTGGTCATTTGTGCGATCCTAAAGGTCGATCGCCCCTGTTAGGCGATCTTGCCGCCAATCCCGGGCCCGCCCCTGAAAATGTCGTGATTTTTTACCCCCACCGAGTCAAAAATCACAGTCCCGGACGATCGCGCCGGGCCAGGAATCGCTCGTTACCACGAAGAGCCTGGTAATGCAGGTGCGGAGGCTCTGCCTCTGTTTACCTCGCGGCTTCTGGATAGAGAAAAACGTGACCGATGTTTAAATTCTTAAATTTTCGTTCCTCAGAATTGTATTTTAACCCTCAACTATTGTCCTATAAATTTTACTAATAATCTAGTTTATTTGACTCATAAAATGCGGGTAAATTTTCCATCCATCTAGCACATAAAAGCTGTTGGGAATGTTAACGATCGCCGTATTGCCTTGTACTCTAGTAGTAGTTTGTAATTGTTGCCCTCCGGTTTCTAAAATGATTTCCAAACCGTTTGGTGTTTGATTGATTCGCAAACCTGTTACTTCTACAATTGACTGAGATATTTGGACAACAGGGGCCCTGGAACTTGAATTGATTCTGACGTTTTCCCTGGCATACAGTGCCTCAGCGCTGATAATTGGCAGTTCTATTTCGTTCAGTTTGGGAATATCTGCTGTTGCAATAGATGTTGCTTTGGTTTCGGCGGCTGGTTGCATCGCCCGATCGCCAGACGGCAATTTATCGAGGGTGCCGTCAGAATTAAGATGAAAATTAACCTCAGAATTCACCGGAAAATTAAATTGTTCGTACTCCACAGATCGCGCTACAGATAAGTCAGAAGTTTCTACTTCCGATTTGTGCGCGATCGGCTGTGGGGATTCCCTCGCACTATCCCTCTTGGAGTTTAGACTAAGCACAAATTGACTCAGCATGAACTGAGTCGAAGCGCGACAAGTATTGTGGGCGGCATAAGTTCACGGTACTCCATAGAACTTTTTGTCCCCGATGAGGTAAAATAAAATGCCCGATATTGTTGATATTATTGAAAGACGAGATCAGTGGAAAATCAGCGCCCGCCGTCAATCAAAGATTGAGTGAGACTGCTAAAGGACGCAGCCATAATGATTGGAAAGATAAGCCCGTGGCGAGATTTGAACTCGCGACTTCCTCCTTACCAAGGAGGTACTCTACCCCTGAGTTACACGGGCATAAAAGATTAAAAATTTTAATTTAACATTTTTAATTTTTAACTTTTATGTAAATTGTGGTGGGCCGGGCTGGATTTGAACCAGCGTAGGCGTAGCCAGCGGATTTACAGTCCGCCCCCATTAACCGCTCGGGCACCGACCCATTTGTACCCACAGCTATACACCTTAGCAGCTTCATCTTGATTTTGCAACATTACATTTACAATTCTAATCATTCGGCTCGGAACCGATAAGTCAGTTAGCGGTAAACTGGAAAATCGAACAGGATATTAAAAGTTAGGCATAAAACAAGACTTAACGCTTTTTTGTGATTGCGAACGTCCGCGTGTTAGCGAAGCGATCCGTTCGCCGAAGGCGTTCGCGAAGGGTAGGAAAGCGATCGCAGTATATATTTTGCACCTGGTTTTACAGACTGAACAGTCTTAAGTGAACCGTATTGAGCTATAAAACAATGAATTCACAACTTTCGACGTTTTGGAACTTGCCTGCCGATCGGGTGCTGACTCAGGTGAAGTCTACGCCCGCAGGTTTAAGCAGTCAGGATGCTCAACAACACCTGAGCGAATACGGCGCGAACAGTCTGAAACAAAAACAGCAATCGAACTCACTGACGCTGTTGCTCAACCAGTTTAAGAGTCCGATTATCTTGATTCTGATTTTTGCTGCTGTGCTGTCGATCTTTCTGAAAGATGCGGCAGATGCGATCATCATTTTGGCGATCGTCCTAATTAGCGGATTCTTAGGATTTTGGCAAGAACGGGGAGCGAGAAATGCTGTTGAGAAGCTCCTGGCTTTGGTGCAAGTAAAAGCCACGGTGTTGCGGGATGGTAAATCTCAAGAAATTCCCAATGAACAGGTGGTTCCGGGTGACATTGTGTTGCTTAATGCTGGCGATAGCATTCCCGGTGACTGTCTGATTCTGGAGTCGAAAGATTTGTCGGTGAATGAAGCGGCGCTGACTGGGGAAACCTATCCGGCTGACAAACTCAGCGGTGTTCTGCCCGCAGAAACCGATCTGGGTAAGCGCACTAACATCCTTTATATGGGTACCAATGTCATCAGCGGTACTGGCAAAGCAGTGGTGGTGCATACCGGAAAGGAGACTGAGTTTGGTAAGGTATCGGAACGATTGAAACTTAGGCCGCCGGAAACCGAATTTGAAGCGGGACTCACCAAATTTGGCTACTTTCTGATGGAGGTGACGCTGATTCTGGTTGTCCTGATTTTTGCGGCAAATGTTTACCTGAAACGCCCGGTTTTGGAATCATTTCTATTTTCCCTAGCGCTGGCGGTTGGCCTGACTCCTCAACTTCTACCTGCCATTGTCAGCCTCAATTTGTCTCGCGGCGCTAAGCAAATGGCGAAAAAGCAGGTGATTGTGAAGCGGTTGGCTGCGATCGAGAATTTTGGCAGTATGAACGTGTTTTGTACGGACAAGACGGGTACGCTGACGGAAGGGGAGGTGAAAATTCACTCGGCGGTTGATGTGGATGGCAAGGAGAGCGATCGGGTTTTGCTCTACGCTTATTTGAATGCTGCATCTGAATCTGGCTATGTAAATCCGATCGACCAAGCGATTCGTCAACACAAGACATTTGACATCTCTGCCTATCAAAAGCTCGATGAAGTGCCCTACGATTTCAACCGCAAACGCTTAAGCATCCTGTTTAAACAAGAGAATACGCATCTAATTGTCACCAAAGGAGCACTCAAAAATATTCTGGATGTCTGCTCAACGGTAGAGACGGTTGAGGGGAAAACGATCGACATTGCGCCGCAGCAGGACAATATTCAACAACGCGCTGAGGAATTGGGCAGCAAAGGATTTCGAGTATTGGGAGTTGCTTACCGCAATTGCGATCGCGATTCCTTCAGCAAAGACGATGAAACGAACATGACATTTATGGGCTATCTTGCCCTGTTCGATCCACCAAAAGCAGGTATTGCTGACACCCTCCAAGAATTGATAGCCCTGGGAATCACCCCGAAGATGATTACGGGGGATAGTCGGGCTGTGGCGATCAGTATCATTCAACAGATAGGACTACCCAAACCAAAGGTTTTGACTGGTGCCGAGCTCCAAAAACTCAGTGATGAAGCGCTACTTCATCGTGTTGGAGAAACCAATGTCTTTGCTGAAGTTGAGCCGAATCAAAAAGAGCGGATCATCATCGCGCTCAAAAAAGCGGGGAATGTGGTTGGCTATCTCGGAGACGGTATTAACGATGCCTCGGCGCTTCATGCTGCGGATGTGGGCATTTCCGTTGAGAGTGCGGTTGATGTGGCGAAGGAAGCAGCCGACATTGTGCTGATGGAAAAAGACCTAAATGTTTTGGTTGAGGGTGTGAAGGAAGGACGGGTGACGTTTGCTAATACGCTTAAATACGTGTTTATGGCAACGAGCGCTAATTTCGGCAATATGTTCAGCATGGCAGGCATTTCTCTGTTTTTACCCTTTTTGCCGCTACTGCCCAGTCAGATTTTGCTCACAAACCTGTTGACTGATTTTCCTGAAATGACGATCGCCACGGATCGCGTAGACAAGGAATTGGTAAACAAACCCCGCCGCATGGATATCAAGTTCATCCGCAAATTTATGTTGGTGTTTGGTTTACTCAGTTCAGTCTTTGATTATCTGACGTTTGGAGCATTAATATTTCTGCTGCACGCCAACGAGGCGCAATTCCGAACTGGTTGGTTTATGGAATCGGTGATTTCTGCATCCATGATTGTGCTGGTAATTCGGACGCGGCAGTCGATTCTCGCGAGCAAGCCGGGAAAGTATTTGTTGATGGCCACGATCGCGATCGTCCTGATAACACTCTTCCTTCCCTATACTCCGGTTGCAAGTTTACTGGGATTTCAATCTTTGCCGCTCGAATTCCTGTTGGTACTGGCAGCAATTGTCGGACTTTACATCCTCTGTGCAGAAACTGTTAAACGAGTTTTCTATCAACACATCCACTCTTGACCATTCACAATTAACCGCATCAATCCCTTGTAAGCTAAGAATAAAAACATGATTACTGTCCACCATTTGAACAACTCTCGCTCCCAGCGAGTGCTCTGGCTGCTAGAGGAACTCGACCTAGAGTATCAAGTCAAGCGCTACGAGCGCGATCCGAAAACAATGCTCGCTCCCGCGTCGCTGCGTGCAGTACATCCACTCGGCAAGTCTCCCGTGATTACCGATGGTGCGCTGACTCTGGCTGAATCCGGTGCGATCGTCGAATACTTAGTTGACCGTTACGGTGGCGGACGACTCGCTCCAGAGCTTGGCACGCCGGAACGGTTGCGATACATCTACTGGCTGCATTATGCTGAAGGCTCTGCGATGCCCCCGCTACTGTTGAAGCTAGTCTTTGACCAAATCGAAACAAGTCCGATGCCGTTTTTCGCTCGACCCATCGCGCGGGCAATTGTGGCTCGCGTCAATAAATCGTTCATTGAGCCTCAAATCGCACTGCATCTGGGTTATCTAGAAGCAGAACTTGAGAAAAGCTTATGGTTTGTTGGTAGTGAGTTCACCGCAGCCGATATTCAGATGAGCTTTCCATTGGAGGCGGCCGCTGTACGGGCAGGGTTGGACAGCAGCCGACCGAAACTGATGGGCTTTCTCGATCGCATTCACGCGCGTCCCGCATACCGCCGTGCATTAGAACGTGGCGGGGCCTACGATCTGCTGAATTAAACGGTTTATACCCTTTCAAGCGAAAGATGAGGTACTGTCGGCCAAACCGGCCAAACCGGCCAAACCGGCCAAACCGGCCAAACCGGCCAAACCGGGCATACCTCACTTTTTTGAGAAAGGCTATATCGCTGATGTAAACCACCAAGTCAGTAAGGAGATTGCAAAACCTAACACCCTGATTGGACGATAAAACCTAACCGAAATACGGGACAGGACTAGGACTAAATCGGGTAAGAAGGCAAGCAAGAAGAGGCTTAGAGTCAATCGAAATAAACCTAAATAGTCTTAGGCCGAATTGCATGGGTATATTGACTACAAAACCCATCTAAATGGTTCGTTAGTAACGAAAGTTCCGGCTCATTACACATCGAAAAGTTGTCCTAAATGTGGACATACTTCGGATACTAATAGGTCGAATAAAAGGCAAACAGGGCATTGGGCGGAGCGAAGCGGAGGGATTGGGCGAGCGCGAAGCGGAGGGATTGGGAATTGGGAATTGGGCGAGCGCGAAGCGGAGGGATTGGGCGAGCGCGAAGCGGAGGGATTGGGCAAACAGGGCATCTTGCCCGAAGAGCGAAGTCGAAGGCTGGGCTATGGGCATACCTCACCACGCTTGAGAACCGCTATAAATGCACTTGGTAGATGAAACGCCTGCTTACTTGGTACACCGAAGTGCACCAAGTAAGCAGGCTAAGCCCAAATCCCTAATTCAATAATTCGCCGGTTTCTTGCAGGGAGTGCAGGCGGCGGTAAATGCCTTGTTGCTTCAAGAGTTCGTCGTGGCTACCAATTTCAACGATTTTACCGCCGTCTAATACAACGATCGCATCGGCTTCGCGAATTGTACTCAGTCGGTGGGCGATAATTATGGTGGTGCGCGTACCCAAAATATTTTGCATGGCTAGTTGGATCGATCGCTCCGATTCATAATCCAAACTAGAAGTAGCTTCGTCAAAGATTAACACGTCCGGCTCCACCAACAAAGCCCTAGCAATTCCCAACCGCTGCCGCTGACCGCCGGACAAACGCATTCCCCGCTCCCCGACAACGGTATAGTAACCTTGGGGCAACAAGCCGACAAACTCGTCTACTCTGGCGATGCGACAAGCTTCCTTAACTTGCTCAAAAGTTGCTTTCCGGTTGCCGTAAATCAAATTTTCCAAGAGAGTACCGTTAAATACGTCTACTTCTTGATGCACGATGGCTAAACGCTTGCGGTAGCGAGTCACGTCTAAGCTACAAATGTCCTCGCCGTCGATCAGAATGCGCCCGGAATTAAGCTCGAAATACCGAAACAGCAGTTTAACTAATGTTGATTTCCCCGAACCCGATCGCCCGACTAATGCTACAGTCTGGCGGGGATGAATTAATAAATTTACATCCTGCAAAACCGGCTTTTGGCGATCGTACCCGAATGTCAGCCCGCAAAATTCGATTTTGCCAGTAAATTTATAGGGCGATGCCGATACAGCATTTTCCGTTGCTAAATTGCCTGCATCTACACCGTCTGGCAATTGCATAAACTCGTGAAACCGGATCATTGAAGAATAGCGGCGGGCCAATAATTCGGCGATAATGCTAATCGGACGCAGTTGGGAATAGGCCATGCTTGCTAAGGTGTAAACCGTAACAAAATATCCCAGAGATATCTGGCCGGCGACTGTTGCTGCCAAACTAAAACCGAGAACTGAAAACAGGCAAAACTGGACGATGGTCTGCTGGTATGTCCCCAGGATGACGTATCCTTTGTGAATGCGGTTAACTACTACTTTCAATTCGCGATCGAGTCTGGTTGTTTGTCTTTTTAGTTCGTCTGTTTCCGTCGCAAATGCTTTGACTGTTTTGATGTTGGTAATAATTTCTGAGTTGCGGCTTTCGGTATTTTCGATGTATTCATCCAAAATTGCTTCGCGCTGAGTGACTTGTCGGAGGCTTTGGAGGGTGAAACTGAGGATAAAGAGGAAGGAAACCAAAATTAATAAGCCGATGCGCCATTCAATTAACCAGATAACTGCAAAGATGCCGATTAAGCGCACGACTTCGGGGATGAATTCACCGGCAATTTCTGGGTAAGTCCAAGTGTGGTTGGCGATGCCTTTGGCGATGCGGCTGGCAATCCGTCCGGCGTTGTTTTCGTCGTAGAATTCTAGGGGTAAGGTGAGGATTTTGCCGATCGCTCCTTTCATTCGATCGCGCCGCGCTGTTAATGGTAGCGCCCAGTGGAACCAATTTCCCACCCAAGGCTGTATGGGTGCTTTGGCGACTGTTACGATAAAAATCAAGCCCAGCAAGACGGATAAGGATAATATTTTGCTTGGTGACTGCTGGGTAAGTGAGGCGATCGCTGCGATCGATTTTTGCGTTATTGTATCTGTAGGTCGATCGGACAATACGTTTAAGATTTGCCCGATCGCGTAGGGTACGGCTAAATCTGCGATCGCAAACAGGCTGGATGCACCGATGCTCAGAACCGAGGTTTTCCAGTAATTGTTGTAGTATTTGATGATGTCCTGAAAGCTTGCCATAAATTTCTTGTGAGATACAACCCCTTCCAAACACTTGAGTTTGATAATTGCGCGCGATGGCGACAGAACTACAATTATACTACAAAAGTAGTCGGCGGGGGAAATCTATGGGATAACAGCAGATAGGCTCAGCTAACTCAGGAGTGCGATCGCTGATTTGGCATAAATATGATGGGGAAGGGCGATCGATCTGCTGCACTCGATAGATCGCCCGCGATGATATTTCAAGCGTTGATGCAGCAACAGGAAACCACAGATTAACGTTCCTTGACGCAGATAGTTTCCCCAAGAGCGATCGAATTAATGCAATGCCGAACTCAGTTGTGGTGTCGCAGAAGTCCTTGTACTTGTAGTTTTGGGCAACAATTGATTTAGCGCATCGCACAAGTATTTTTTCACGGTGTCCCTGCTTGCACCCACGCCACTGGGAATGGTAAAAATCATCTCGACAGTTAACAGATTGCCATCCTCTGAGGCAAATACATCGATCGGCAAAGCGCGCTGAAAAGCTGTTGCGGGATTTTCTGCTTTCATCACACCCATGCTGACATCAGTGCTGACAGTCTTGATCCCCTCGCGGGCTAAAATGGGTCGCAATTGCGAAAATGCTTTTTCTACTGATAATCCCTCAACCTGAACCCGCGCCGAAAAGGCAGCACCACTGAGAAAGTCGCCTTTTTTTTGAAAGCTTTCCTCGCAGGTTGCGGCCACAGCGGGGCTAGCTAAACACATGAGAGCAAACGTCAAGAAAATCGATCGCATAATATTAAGTTACAAGTATAAAAGCCTCATCAAGCTCAGGATAAGCACCACATAAGAGTTTGGCAAGTGCTGTCTGAGGGCAAAAAAATATAGAAGACAGAATTTGCTGAAAATTCTGCCTTCTGAGCAATGCTTTCTAATTCTTAGGTTCTCAGTGCTGGAGGCGCGCGAACTCAAAAACCCGGTTCCTGCCTCAAGTATCTCCCGAATCTATCGACGATTTTTCTGAGAAACCGGGTTTTTGCATAAGTCCTAGTTCTATGCGCCTGTTAGCTGAAGGCGTAGGCTGATTGCATCGCCCACCAGATCAGGAAGCCGATGCCGCTGCCAATGACGATCGCCGAAAGCCCGATCGCGATCGGGCTGTCAGCTCCTTTGAACTTCATGATTCCGCGATTTAAGTCTGACATGAGCAGTGTTCTCCCACGATTGCAGCTTGATTGTAGCCTTGCCTTGGGCGGATGACGGTTAAAAGCACTGCAATTACTGATTTTTTTAACAATCAAGCTGCTGCAAATTCAGGCGGGGCGCGGCCCGGCGCGCTGTCTGAAGTGTCTGAAAAAAAAACTTACAAAAAAGACTTGACAAATTCGGAGAATTGAGACATTATAGTTAAGACCGCAGGAAATGCGGGTGTGGCTCAGTGGTAGAGCGTCACCTTGCCAAGGTGAATGTCGCGCGTTCGAATCGCGTCACCCGCTTTAGAAGATGGAAAAAATCAACAAAATGCAAAAGTATCAAAAGAAACTATTTGGTATACTCCCAGAAATGGTTGAAAATACCTAAGTTAGTGGTACAATTGAGTCCAGAACTTGCAAGTCAAAATTGCTGGTCTAGCTTCGGCTAGAAACAAGCAGTTGAAAGCCTCTGGCAGAATTGACAAGCTTGATAAAGTGGATATGTTAACGATTATTTTTGCAAAAACGCTTTTTTTATCCGATCGCTCGTGCCATCCCAAAAAGCTCAAAAAATTGACTTAAACGATGAGTACCCGTGCCCTTGCCGGCGCAAGGGTCGTCTCGTACCCATAACGCTGACAGAAGCCTTTGGCTGCAACCGCTGTCAGCAAATATTTGTATTGGACGAAAGCGGACAGGTGATCGAACAACTATCAACAAACTATCCTTACAAGCAGGCTTGGCGCTGGACGGGGAAGCAATGGAACAGAGCGAATCCGGGTTTGAAAACCCACTACTTGCCACTGGCGCTAGGGATGATTTTGGTCCCGCTAGTGATTTGGTTGCCCCTGGCGCTGAACTCGCCCGGGCCGAATGTGATTCTGTGGGCAATGGTCGCCGTGCTGCTAGCAATGCTGCCGGCACTGATGGTATGGCTGGCTTACAGGCGTTAGTTAAATGATAATAGAAGAATTTAGTCATTCATCAGATGGGGCAAATGTTGCCCGTCGCGCTTATCAAGCTTCTTTGGACTTGGCGGCGACAAAAAGCACCGATCGCGCTGCTGGTTTGCAGGCGATGGCGAGATCGCTAAAAGACAGACAAAATGACATTTTAGAAGCAAATACTCTGGATCTAGAAGCGAGTCGCGATATGGCGATTCCCGACTTGATTGTGGAGTGGCTGAAGCTGACACCGGAACGGATCAAGACAACTGTCCAAATTCTGGAACGGTTGGGGGAAATGCCAGATCCAATCGGCAGAGTGATCAATGCTTCCTATCAGGTCGATCGCTGTCAAGTATACTGTCAATCGCTGCCGCTGGGGGCGATCGCCCTAATTTACGAGGCGTTTCCCGAGTTGGGGGCGATCGCGGCGGGTTTGTGTCTCAAAACCGCTAACAGTTTGATTCTCAAAGGTGGTAGCGAAAGCTGGCAAACTAATAGTGTAATTGGAGAAGCTTTGATCTCGGCGATCGATGAGGTAGGTTTGCCGTCAGGATGTTTGCAGGTATTGCCGCCGGATCGGGGCGCTGCAATCCGCGATTTGGTGACTCAAGACCAATATCTCAATTTAATTATTCCCTACGGCAGACCGAGTTTGGTGCAGCAGGTGGTAAGGCTGTGCACTGCACCGGTGTTGCGATCGGCAATGGGCAATTGCTACCTCTATTGGTCGCCGACTGGTAGTTTGGAAATGGCAAGGTGGATGATTTTGGACAGCCATCAAAGTGTGCCAGATCCGGTAAATGCGATCGAGAAAGTGCTGATCGATCGCAACCAAAAGCCTTCTTCCTTAGTCAGGCTGTGGAACAGTTTAAAAGAAAAAGGCTTTCAAATTAGCGGAGACGCAGATCTCGTCGCAGATTTCCCAGAGTTGAAGCTGGCTGAACCCTACGAGTGGACTCAACCTTACTTAAACAAAACCATAGCGTTTAAAGTTGTCGATAGTTTAGAAATTGCGATCGGCTGGATCAACCGCTACAGCAGCGGCCACGCTGACTCCATCGCCACTGAATCTTACTTAGAAAGCCGCCAATTTGCTCTAGATGTCAACAGCGCCTCAACTTTTATTAATGCCTCCCCTCGGTTTTGGCGCTATCAAAATCGGGGAGATGCGATATTTTTGGGAATGTCCAACCAAAAAGGTTATCGCCGGGGATTAATCGGGCTAGATACGCTGACGACAATTAAAGAAATTGTTCAAGGTAACGGACAATTTTAAGGTAAGTTGCTTCTTGTGAGCTATATCAATTCTCAGAAAGATGAGGTGCTGTCGGGCATAGGGCATAGGCCAAACCGGGCATAGGGCGAGCGCGAAGCGGAGGGATTGGGCATACCTCACTTTATTGAGCACAAATCATATCAATTTCGGTTGCACTCAAACATGATTGTTGACAGTTAACTCGATTTTATTATTCTGATGCAACCGGAAACGATATTATTGGTTATTGGTTCACAATCCGATAACTTATATATACCCTTATTTTCAATAAGCTGTTTGGAAACGGAATCTCCGGCTTATTTCACAAGAACATTAAATTTTTGCAGAACAGGCAAACCTGTTGCTAACAATCCTGCAATATCTCAGATACAATTAACTGTAGAAAGTTATTGAGTGACATCGAAATACTCTTATCCAAAACATGAAATCAGAAAAAAAACTCAATACTCTAGACAAGACTGAAACACCGACCTTAAGCGAAGAAACGCTAATTCACCACTCGGTATATGTTAAAAAATTGCGCCCGCTGCTGCCATCAGATGCCTTTGAACCGAATTCAAGCAAGTTAGGGATACTGCTGATAAATATCGCGATTTTATTGTTGGGATGGGGAATTGCTGCTAATCTCGATCGCTGGCCAGTCTATTTTTTATGGCTTTACTTACCCTTAGCCGTCATCATGGGCAATAGTATCACAGTTTTGCTGTTTAGCTCCCACGACTTGATGCACGGTAGCGTTCAGAAAAAGTCGCGCCTGACTTATCCGATCGCCTTTTTTGGCCTAAGTATGCTGTTCATGCCGCCTACTCAGTGGAAAAATCTGCACAACCTCGTACACCACAACAACACCAATTCTGCTGCAGATCCCGATCGCAATTACCTGTACCAGCAGCCCGACACCTGGGGAAAATGGATTCAAAATCTGTTTGTACCGTCGGTGGAAGTCAATCCGCTGTGGTTAATTGTCGGGATGGCAGGTTCCTGGTTTGTACACAATTTCCGCAATCTCACCTCGATACTGTTATTCAACGATAAATCTGTCGATTACGTACCGGCTGCCTTTACAGTTAGTCCGAAAGATAGAAGAACGATCGCCTTTGAATGTCTGGGAATTGTCGGAATTCACCTGAGTATCTTGTTCTATCTAGAGTTTAACCCGATTAAAGTAGCTCTTGCCTACATTTTGCCGATCGCGATCGGTCATGGGGCCGCCATGTTCTACATCTTCACCAATCACATGGGCTGTCGGATGACCGAGATTAACGACCCGCTGATAAATAGTGCTTCGCTGCGGGTTCCTAAAATATTTGATGTCCTGCACTTAAATTTTTCTTACCACACAGAACATCACATTTTTCCCAGCATCAACTCAAACTATTACCCGATGGTGCAAGAGTTGTTGCAAATTCACTATCCCGGCCGCATGAATTTAATCGATGCTGGAGAAGCTTGGCGCTTGTTGATGCAAACCCCCAGACATTACAAAGATGAAGTCACCTTCACCGATTCCTCTGGAACAATGGCCGTGAATTGCAGTATTCTGGAAGAATACAAAGGCTGATATAGTCATATTTTAATAAGTAAGGTGCGCGAGCGCACCTTACTGCTGGTCAACAGTAAAGAGCGAAAACTTAATAACTTAAGCACCTCCTACAGCTTTCTCTCCTGTAAGTTTCGAGATAAAAGTCGGCTATTCCTCGCCTATCTACGTTATCAAGAAGATCCTGGTAACAAGCAATATCATTTCCGTTTGATGCAGAATTAGAGCATTTTAAGTTTTGTCGGTACGGGTGCGGTTAAATATTTGATAAAGATCGAAAAATTATATAAACCCGCCCCGCCCCTACTACAATTCCGATGTTACCGGATTTGATATAATTAGCCGGACATGAGATCAAAGCCTGTCCGGGAATGCTAGCGATTAGGCGCGAACCATTAAATATTGACCGTTACCGTTATATTCGCCGTCGCAACTCGCGAAATTAGACACAAACCAAATCAAGTAAAACCGCCAGATGCGACGAAATTTGGCATAGTCGATGCCGTAGTCTAAATCTTTGACTGTTGCCTGAGAATCGTCAAAGTTTTTCAGCCAGTTAGCAAAGGTTTTGGAGTAATTGTATCCGTTGATATACCATCTTTTAATGGTTTTGAGGTCTTTGTTGTGGCTGGGCACGGCATCGTATTTCCAGTAACGGCCGTGGGGGAAAATGTATTTGTGGGTGAAAACGCTGGATATATTGTTGGGAGTGCGAACTGTGATGATGTGAATGAAAACTTTGCCGTTATCCTTCAGGAAAGATTCCAGCTTTTGGAAAGCTTTCCTTAAATTGCCTATATGCTCAAAAACTCCGATGGAGAGAATTGTGTCAAATTTGGTCTCGAAGTTGGCGTCGTTCAAATCGCCTTCATATAGGGTAAATCGACCGGAACTAAGGTAGCTTTCGGGGTCTTGCATCTTGTGCCGCATATACTCGCATTGGTGGTGGCTCAAGTTAATGCCGGTAAACTGGACATTGGGGAATTTGGAAAGAATGTAATTGGGAACGCAGCCCCAACCGCAGCCAAAGTCTAAAATATTGTCGCCATCTTGTATCTGTAGCTTTTCAATGACATCATCAATCATCTGCATTTGTGCTTGTTCGAGATTGGCGGCTCCTTTTTCCCACAATCCCATGCTGTATTTAGGATAAATGAGTTTGCTGTCGCCTAACATCGGATTCAGCATGGCTTGAGGTAAGTCGTACTGAATCTTCATTAAATCCCGCGGCCCTTCGGCGGTATGGTCTGTTTCTGTTAGTACCCATTCGTAGGGTGCGAGGAGGGAGGGAAAATACTTAAAAAAGACTGGCATACAGGTATCAAAAAGCGATCGCAATACAGAATCCGGTACTTCTAAACCGTTGATATAAGACTCTGCTACTGCCATTTGCACCGCGTTAACTGCACTGACTACGAAGCGAGTTGCTCCGTAGGCGATCGGGCTTTTGGTGTGTACATCTCCCACGATAGGGATGTGTTTTTCGATGCTTTGTAGAACTGTTGATGAACTCATGTTTATACTGTTTTTAAAGATGCTGCTATTCTATCTCACAAAAATTTGCTGGCCGTTATAGGGTCAAAAATCTGAAACTATTACTAATTAAGGTTTTAAGAACTAAAGCCTGCTAAAATATAAAAATATGTGACTGAAAGGTCGGATTAGGCAACGAATTTATCAGGCTTTCAGCCCGTATTAAACTATTAAGAATAATTT
This sequence comes from Microcoleus sp. CZ3-B2, assembly GCF_036705055.1. Classification (NCBI taxonomy): domain Bacteria; kingdom Bacillati; phylum Cyanobacteriota; class Cyanophyceae; order Oscillatoriales; family Microcoleaceae; genus Microcoleus; species Microcoleus sp. CZ3-B2. The sequence goes on from NZ_JAUBTN010000012.1 coordinate 17,783, forward strand.
AATTTTGTCAATAAAAGTAACGCTAGAAAACAGAACTCCCAACTCTGGAACATCTTGAAGAAGTTGGGGATATAATGGCGATCGAGTGAGGCGATCGTTTTCTGAATGTCGCGTATCGGGCCTCAGCTTGGCGGTTGAGTTCGGAAAATAAGAGAAAATCCTGATACAGTTAAGAAATCAGGGCATATAGAAAAGAGTTTTAAAAATTGGGTTGGCATCGCACCGGTTGATGGCGATCGCAGATTTGAGCGAGATTTCTCGCGCTATTCAGGTTGGAGATGCCACAGATGCCGCACATTCACTATCTGCCGGACGATCGCACGATCGAGATAGACGACGACGATATAATTCTCGAAGCTTCCCTCAGTGCCGGCATTCCCCACACCCACATCTGCGGCGGTAGCGCCCGGTGTTCGACTTGCCGCGTCTTGATTGTCGAAGGTTTGGAATTTTGCTCTCCGCGCACCTCGTCGGAAGAGGAACTTGCAAAAAAATTACGCTTAGAGCCCGAAATTAGGCTGGCTTGTCAGACACAGGTGGCGGGCGGGAAGGTGATTTTGCGCCGATTGGCGATCGATTCTGAAGACTTGGAAGCATTTAACGACGAAATGGTCGGAAAGTTGATTTCTGCTCCTGTGGGACACGAGAAAAAAATTGCAATTTTGTTTGCTGATATTCGAGGGTTTACTGCGTTTGCAGAATCGCTGCTCCCCTACGACGTAATTTATATTTTAAATCGCTATTTCCAAAAAATGGGTTATGTTATTAACCGCAACGGCGGGATGATTAATAATTATATGGGAGATGGTTTCATGGCGCTATTTGGGTTAGAAAATCCCGAAAAGGCGGCGGAACAAGCAGTGAGGGCGGGAGTGGAAATGCTGGAGGAACTAGAGAAACTCAATCCCTATTTTGAGACTTTATACCGTCACCGATTGCGGATTGGGATTGGGATTCACTGCGGTTTGGCGGTTGTGGGGAATTTGGGGGCATCGAAGAGTCAGAGAGTTACGGCGATCGGAGATGCAGTAAATTTGGCCAGCCGGATCGAAGCTGCTAACAAGCAAGTAGGAACGAGTTTATTGATTTCCGAGGAGACTTATCAGGAAGTCAAGGAATTGGCGATCGTCAATCAATGCGTATTAGTTGAAATTCCGGGAAAAAGCGGCGAATATCCGCTCTATGAAGTAGTCGGAATGCCGCCGCTGCCCGTGGAAATAGAAGATTTATTTGAGGTAAGAAAAGTTTCAATTTGGCAAATTTTTGTAAATAAGTTACGGGCTTTGTCTGCGGCGGTGTACAATTGGATTAGGAAAATATTTTGAGTTAAATTATAAAACTATAGCCTTTCAAGCGAAAGATGAGGTACGATCCGGCCTAGGGCCTAGGGCCTAGGGCTATCCTCACTTTTGTGAGAACCGCTATATAAAGCAAGTTTCTTTTTTTTATAAACTCGATAATTATGAATATTCCCAAGTCAATAGTTCGCATTTTTATAATGCTCCCGAACGGTCAGATTGGAGTACAACTGCGAGATAATATTCCAGGTATTGCCAGTCAAGGAATGGTTTCTACTTTTGGTGGTGGCGTGGACATTGGAGAAAGTCCACAGCAGGCAGCAGTGCGAGAAATGGAGGAAGAAACTTGCCTCGCAATACCTGATTACACAATGGAATTTATCGCAACTTTTACTCACAAAAAGTCCCAAAACGATATAAAAATTTTACAAAACAACCATCTTTTTTTGGTGAGAGTTAGCGATTGCGATCAAATAGAAATCAAAGAAGGTGTCGGTTTGGTAGTTTTGAGAAAAGATATAGATTTTGAAAAAGTCAACGCAGGGGAGGGTACTCAAATGGCTTGGAAATTGTTACAGGAATATTTAAAATTGCAAACCACACACGACCTTTTAGCCACCAGGAAAATGAAACTTTAATAGAGAATTTCTGTACTATGTTGTCGCGCATTTGGATTGCATATTCATGGCGGGCAGGATGCCCAACCCCTACTCCCCACAAGAGTTTTATTTTTTTTAACATACAGTTAAAATGGAGAACAGCTTATGTTGTCTAATAGGAATTCAGACTACGAATTATTACTGCAACGAGCGATCGCGATCGCAGCCAAAGCACATGAGGAGCAGGTTGATAAGGCAGGTAATCCCTATCTCGATCATCCGCTATTTGTGATGGAAAATGTAACTTCTCTAGAGCAGAAAATCGTAGCGGTTCTCCACGATGCAGTCGAAGATTCTGAACTTACACTTGAGCAACTTAGAAGCGAAGATTTTCCTGAAGTTATCGTCTCGGCGATCGCGGCGATTACCAAAATAGAAGGAGAAGCTTATGCAGCTTATTTAGAACGTGTGATTGCCAACCCGATCGCACTGCGAGTCAAAATCGCTGATGTTACTCATAACCTCGATATTCGTCGCATCGCCAATCCGACAGAGGCAGATTTTCAACGCATGGCAAAATACAAAAAAGTCCTCAGTCAGTTGCGTGCCGCCTTAAAGTAATTATTAACCGCAGATATCCGCTTTCATCCGCGTGCATCTGCGGTTAAAAAAAAACCAAATCTAAGCCATCACCATTCCCCCATCCACATTAAAAACCTGCCCCGTAATATAAGCCGCCGCCGCATCCGCCGCCAAAAACTTCACCATCCCCGCAACTTCCTCAACTTCCCCATATCTCCCCAGGGGAATGTACTTCAAAATCTCATCAGACTTGACATCTTTTGTCATATCTGTAGTGATAAAACCCGGTGCAACAGCATTCACAGTAATCCCGCGACTCGCCAACTCCTTAGCCACAGTTTTAGTAAAACCAATTACCCCAGCCTTCGCCGCACTGTAATTAGCTTGTCCGGGATTGCCCATTTGTCCGGCCACCGAAGCAATATTAATAATTCGACCGCTGCGCTGTTTCAGCATGATTTTACTCGCAGCTTTCGCGCACAAAAACACGCCGGTTAAATTCAAATCAATCACAGCTTGCCAATCTTCCAGCTTCATCCGCAACAGCAAAGTATCGCGGGTGATGCCTGCATTGTTCACCAAAATGTCAATCCGTCCCCATTTTTCCATGACATTACTGATGAGTGCATCCACTCGGTCAGTTTTCGAGACATCTCCTGAAAGTGCGACAGCTTCTCCGCCAGCAGCGATAATTTCTGCTACCACCTCATCAGCAGCAGCGCTGGAACTGGCATAGTTGACGGCGACTTTAGCGCCTTCTGCGGCTAGGGCTAAAGCAACGGCGCGGCCGATTCCCCGCGATGCACCGGTGACGACAGCAACTTGACCCCGCAATCTCTGATATGTCTCTGGTAATAATTCCATAATTGTATCCTCGCAATCTACCAGAGAATTTTGCACTAAAATCGAGCCAGAACCAAAAAAATTATTTTGTCCTATGGCAGTTCAAAAACAGTTCAGCAGTTTTGAGGAGTTACTATCGGGCTCCGATTTGCCCGTGTTGGTAGATTTTTACGCTACTTGGTGCGGGCCTTGTCAGATGATGGTACCGATTTTGGAGCAAGTCAGCGGTCAGACGAAAGAGAAGCTGATGGTGGTCAAAATCGATACGGATAAGTACGAACAGTTGGCGTCGCAGCATCACATTTATGCTTTGCCGACTTTGGTACTGTTCAAAAATGGTGCTGAGGTCGATCGCATTGAGGGAGTGATGCAAGCGGCGCAGTTGCTCGATCGACTGCAACCTCACTTGTAACATCAGCCAATTATCTCACACCTAGGGTGCGTCAACTAATATCTGATTAATTATAAATAAGATAATCCTAGTTGACGCACCTTACTCATGAAAACTCCCAGCCACGCAATTATCAATCTCGCCATTCTCGGTAGAGCCCAGCATTCTGAGTTGAATTTACTCATCGTTACGGGCGGAATTTTACCCGACATCCCGATATTTTTATTTTACTTTTGGGCGAAATACATTGCTCGTTTGCCGGAAGCTACAATTTGGTCAACAGCCTATTACGAGCCTTTTGTCCAGAATATTGTGGCGCTGTTTCATTCAATTCCCCTCGCGGTTATTGGTTGGGTAATTGCTGATTACTTCGGCTGGCAAAGCGTGCAAATTCTGTTTCTCAGCATGATACTGCACTCTCTGGGAGATTTGCCAGTCCACAATGACGACGCTCACCGACACTTTTTTCCGTTCAGCAATTACCGTTTTATCAGTCCGATTTCCTATTGGGATAGAAAGCATTACGGGTCAATTGTTTCTGTGGTGGAAATGTTGTTAGTGCTGCTGTCTACTTTCCGCGTTTTTGGTTTTGTTCACTCTTATATTGGTAAAGGATTGTTGATTTTGGTGAATGGTTTTTATTTAATTGGAGCGGTGTCTTTTTACCTTCGTTCTTTAGTTTCTAGTTCTTAATTATGCTGCAATTGCTTACTTAGATCGAATCCGGTAGCATCGTCCTGTATTCATCTCTCTATTCTCTCTCTGTGCCCTCTGCGCCAAGAGCGGTTAAATCATTCCGATTTAATTGGAAACGATATTACGGGACGATCGAGATTGTATTTGCCTAATTAATGGCGATCGTACCAGGCATCTCTAACACTATGTAAATTTGTATAACAATAATTAACATTTCTGCCTCAACAGCTTGACATAAACAATTTTATTATGGTGAGATACTAAGAATCACAAGTTACTGTATCGCTTGTTCGCATCGGGAGCATCTCATATTTGTAAAAAGACTTCTTTTGACTCCTTCTTTCTTCCTCTTTCCTCCTGTCTCCTGTCTCCTGCCTCCTACCTCCAATTTCTAGCTTGGCTGCAAAAGTGAGATGCTCCCGTTCGCATCTTATGAAATTTTCCAATAAATCTCCCTTCAACAGTCAAGAGCCATTCCCTATCGGTGAAACGACCTTAATACCTGAATTTGACATAAACACCGACAACTCACTCAATCCTCAAGCCCTTAGCAGCCCTATCCCAGAACCAGCACTCCCCGAACTTACAGACAGTTCTAACAATAACCCCGAAGACACCGCAATCTCCTCCAAATCCATCAATTTTAGCCCCAAATTAAAGAATTTCAGTTTTACCCCCCCCCGTAAAAAAATCGCCTGAGTTCGACACTCTCACTGGCGAACCTGCAAACGAAAGACAAATCGACTACTTCGGTAAAGAGCCTATTTTTGCGGAAAGACGCGCATCTCAACTCGCTCCAACTGCCGCCAATCCCAAAAATCCTCCACTGATTGAAAGTGCCGAAGTCAAATTCAAAGACGCAAACAATCAACCTTTTGAGAATAATCTACCAGTTTTGTTTCTGACGGGGAGCAACGTTTTAGCAGACAACTTTGGCGACCCAAAAGGTAGCCAATTCAGCGATTTAGTGGTAAAATTTTATGTTGGCAGCCAAGCTTATGAAGGCACAATATTAACTAACCTCAGTAGCGAATTAGCAGACAATCAATTTGAAGTAGCCGTCAGAGTTCCCGACACCGTACCCTTGGGCGATTCCCGGATCGTCCTGGGCCGCAAACAGAACGAAAAAGTCAGCCCAAATCCGGCAGAACCAGCAACAGAAGTTCTCTACAACAGCAATTCCTACCGGCTGGAAAACACTACAGAATACGTGTTTGCAGCGCAGTGGACGGCAGATAAAATTGCCCTCCTCAACGCTTCTAATCCAGAATCTGTTGTGGCGACAACTAGCAGCAGCGACTTGCTAATTGGTAACATTGCTGTAGGTACGGACGATCGGCTAGATAGAGCCAGAGATTTGACTGTAACTAGCGACGGTTCTCGCGTGTACGTGCCTCTGGAAGCTTCCGGTAGAGTCGCTTTAGTCGATCCGATAACCCGACAGCAGGTAGATACTAAAGCGGATGTAGCTGGCTTAAACCCGATCGATTTACCTAGCGGTGCATCGCCTCGTTCTATTGTACTTGATTCCCGCGACCAATACGCTTACATTGCTGACGGGAAAACTGGTGGCAATTCCATCTACGTTCTCGATATCAACCCTTTCTCCTCCAAGTACCACCAAGTTACCCAAACTATCACAGTTGGTGCAGCACCTAGCGGTTTGCGACAGATGGCAATTAGCAGCGACGGAAAGAAGCTATTTGTTACCGCACCCAATGGGGTAAACAGCCGCATTTACGTTGTGAATATTGACCCCAAAGACCGCCCCAACGACCCAAGTCAGAACCCTCAAAAGTGGAATCAATTAATCGGATCTGTAACAGCCGATGAAGGCGTAGAAGGCGTAGCTTCTACCGTCGATCCGCTGAAGATGACGTTCACAAACAGCGGGAAAGATAGCAAAGGATTTGGGGTACTAGATATTACTAATAATGACCCGGTAAGTTTTGCTGCTACTACTCGCTATGCAAGTTTAGGGTTGGGTTCCGACTTTGATTATTTCGATGTGAATGAAGGAGTTTCGGTAACAGTTTTACCGGATGCTAGTTATGCGTTTGTTGTGGGTCGCAATAACGATCCGAAATTTTTCGGTCAGGAAATACCCAGCGTAGATGGAGACCCGCGGGCCGGGAGCAATATCGGCATTATCAAAGACCCGCTGACTAATCCGCAATTAGTAGCAGCAACTCGACCAATTCCCGACGGATTGACTACTGATTTAGTGCTTTCTAGTGACAGCAAGTACCTCTATGCTTCCTATCCCAATTTGAGCGGTGCGAATGGCAAGGTGTATGTTTTTGACACTGAAGAATTCGTCAAAACAGTGACAAACCCCGCTCAATTTCAAATTGATGCTAAAGGTCGGGGTGTCGGGCTGCCTTTGTTCGACAGCACTACAGCACGAAATGCTACGGTTGCTGACCTTTCCACAGTGCCAATTGATAATATTAACCCAGCGGTTAGTGTTGCTGCTGACTTCCAGATTCTGATTGATGCAAACAACCAGTATACTTACGGCGTGCCACCTGGTAGCAAGCGAGCTCCCGTTGCTGCGACTAACTCTCGCGGTTTGGCGGCGACACCGCTGGATTGGTTGGATTTAACTGGGCCAGGGGATAGTTCAAATGACTTGACTCCTACTTTAGAATGGGAATTTGACGAATTGCCGAGTGAAAATGTAGAAGAAGTTAACCTCTTCCTCAGCGTATTCGATGAAGGTGAAGGACTGCTGCCGTGGGATGAAGTTGTCGATTTACCAGACCCGAATGGCAACGAATTTCTGTTCAATCAAGGATTGAGCAAACCAGAACAGTTGGACTTATTGACAAAACCTTGGAATACTTCTTTTTACCGCAGCCAAGAGAACGACTTCAACCCCAACCGAATTCTAACTGCAACTTGGCAAAGAGATGATGACGGCATTGGCAAGTGGACTTTGGATGGCGGTCAAACATTTATTGAAGGTACAAATACCAGCTTCACGCTACCTGACAACCTCACTTTGACAGCGGGTCAGGAGTACAACTGGGCCGTTGAAGCTTGGAATAAAAATGGCAGCCGGAACATAGAGTTTGGCGATTTTTGGACGCCAATATTGACCGAGCCCGATGATGGTAATGATGTCTTCCCCAGCGTAACTGTGCTGACTCATGGCTTCAAGCCTCCCTTTAGTGCTCCCTTTTTTGATAACCCTGGAATTCCTTCAGAGTTTTACCAACTGGGCAATAGTATTGCCAATGCAGGTGCTGAGGACAACGGTTTGATGATGAGGTACGACCTCGCTACTGGTTATTGGGTTCCTGTCAACAAATATGGAGCGGTTGCGCCAGATTTCCCAGCAGGTGAGAATCCAGAAGACGACGCCGACTATCTCACCAAGTTGGAGAGTTACATAGCTCCGTACCTTGACAACAATCAACCGTTAGTGCTGCTGAATGACTGGTCGAACAATAATGAATCGGCAGCTCCTGATTCAGGTTTTAGCGAAGCAGTGGCAGATACTTTCTTTGCTTCCCTCGTGCAGTTAGACCAACTGTTCATTGATGAAAATAGCACGGCAAAACAAGGAGCAATTTTCAACTCACCGCTGCATTTTGTTGGTTTCAGTCGGGGAACAGTTGTTAACAGCGAAATTATTCAGCGTTTGGGGACTCATTTTCCTGAAGCTGGTGGCAAAGAAAACTCTGATATTCGCGACCTTCAGATGACAACTTTAGACCCTCACGATTTCGACCAACCGGGGCTAAATGTGGTGACAGATAATTTCGGCGATTTCCGCGAACCGAAGGTTCAGGTGTGGAAAAATGTCACTTTTGCGGATAATTACTATCAGACAGTACCGGATTTATCAGGAGGTACGGTTTCGCCTGCGGGTCGGGATATTCCGAATCTTCCGTCTACTGAGGATGGAAAAACAGCTCCCGGACTTCAGTTTCCGCGAGAAGGTTGGAGGTCAGAAAATCCCGATCCAGATGCTCCGCTGTTAGGAGAACCGGATTTGTCGGTTTTCCTGGGAACCAATAGCAATAACCCAGATTATAATGACAGCCGTGCTGGGTTTACCAAGGAAACAGATCCTACTGTTGGTATTGCCGGCAGGGGAGCCGTACACGGACGTGTTTTGAGTTGGTATGGAGGAACATCTGACTTGTTTCCAACTAACTTCCCCTTCGATGAAGACTTAGATGTTAATCCTATTTTCCGCCGGCGCGGTGATGGGTATCGCGAACCTTTGTTCGATAAGGACTTTTCATTTGGCGGTACTGTTTTGACAGGCCCGGCTCGCGTTAGCCCTTGGTATACGCCGGAACACAGTTTTGAACATGGTGTTGATGCTGCTCCTTGGGAGGGAATTGGTACGGGGTGGTTTTATTCGGTTTTGGGCGGCGGTTCGGAGTTGCGTCCCCAAACGAATGTAGAGCGCATCCCGGTAGATTTTGACAATACTTATGATGCCAGGATGCGGGGAGATGGTGCGGTTCCCACTCTGTTTAACGGCAATTTTGATGCGGTTTTCAATCCGCAGGGACTGAATCGGACTATCTTTTCTGATGCGATTCCTGGTTGGTCTTTGCATAATGGTGAAACGTCACCGAGTGTAACTACAAGCAACCTTGTTGATGTGAATCAGCTATCTGCAACGGAGGCTCCGGCTTTGCACGCAGAACTGGATCGAATTGGAGTCGATCGCGCTCAACCAAATTATGCTCTGAAGCTAGAATCGGGTAAAAGTATTACCCACAACCGTTTTGTCGTGCCTGAGTGGGGGAATTTACGATTTGACCTCCATGTTCCCGAAACAGAACTGGTGGATCGAGATCGACGCAGAACAGTTTTGGTCACTTTGTCAGCAGCAGATGGAAGTCCTTTAGGCGTTTCATCATCGATCAACTTGAGGCGAGCGAATCGTACAAGAGGTGCATATTTAGCAGATACACAAAGGATTGATTATGGAATTCAAGGGTTTGAGACTTTCCAAGTAGAGGTGCCTGACAATTTGCGCGGTCAAGTAGCAACTCTGAAGTTTGAAGTTGTTGGTGGCGGTAATGTTTACTTAGATAATGTATTTTTCAAAAGCCAACATCTACTGTTTGGAAATCCCTCAGATGCCAGGAACACAACTGATCTTGCTATTGCGGAGCGCAATAACTATTTGCTAGAGAAAGCACAGTTTGCCACTGCTTATGATGACAGCAGTAAAACTCCTAAATGGGTAAGTTGGCAACTGAATCAAAAGTGGCTGGGTAGTGTTGCGCGCTCAAATCTCAGATTTATCGAAGATCAAAGTATTCCTGAAACTTGGGGTCGGGTCAAAAATGAGGACTACAGCAACAGTTTGTATTCAAGGGGTCATATGCTACCTTCGTCTCAGCGAACTAATAGTGAAAAGGACAACATAGCGACTTTTTTGATGACGAATGTAGTTCCACAGCATCAAGATAACAACGATCTCAGCCTAGATGAAAATCCGCAAAGTCCAGCATGGACGAGTTTTGATGATTTGCTTGCATCCACTACTAATATTGACTCAAAAGAGCTTTATGTTGTCGCTGGGGGTTATGAAAGCAATCTAAATCCTCAACGTATAAGCCATAGAGCAAGACCCAGCAGATTAACAAATCCCCAGATTCTTACAAGCAAAGGAATCAATATTCCTGGTTGGACTTGGAAGGTCGTACTGGATTTAGAGCAACCAGGACTGAATCCTGCTAATGTCACAATTGCTAACACTACAACTTACGGCATTTTGACACCCAACGAGGTTGAACCAGCTCACGTCCCAACTAATCCAAATGGATCGGTAGATGCGAATGGAGATTTCCCACTTCCAGTTCCTCACCCATTCAATACTTTGTTGGGGTTAAGTCTTCCAGACATACAAAACAAAGCTGCTTGGAGAAATTGGCAAACATGGCAACTGACTGTTAACCAAATTGAGGAGTTGACTGAGCTTGACTTCTTCTCAAATATTCCAGACGAGATAGAGGAAATAATCGAATCATAAGGCTGAGCGTCTAGACATCAAACAAATTAGCCTGGAAAGCTTGCTTAGCATACCAGGCTATTGACTTTTAATAAAGTCTATGAGTTGAAGATGATTTGACTTTTTCTTATATCAAATCAATCTTAGACCGTGCGAATGAGATAATCAAAGTATATCCTACCATCTCCAATACCCTTTTCCAGCAAAACCGATCTATCAATCCCTTTAGGAGCAATCGTCATTCCTAATAGTACCATCAGGCATAATGGTATTGCAGAAAATCACACGACCTTCTCCGGTGGCTGCAAATTCTGCACCCATTAGATTGGCTCTAGTCAGGTTAGTATCAATCAATCGCGTACAATGCAGGTTGGCTTCTCTCAAGTCGGCATCAACCAGTTCGCCTCCCAGTTCGGCATAATCTAAGATAGCGTCCCTCAAATCGGCAGCAATCAATATAGTACCCAATAGGATAGCAGATTCAAGGTTCGTACTACTCAAATTAGCACCGCTGAGATTAACAAAACTCAAATCGGCTCTAGTCAAGTTAGCACCGCTGAGATTGATACCACTCAACTCATTCTGACCTGGTGGGAGGTCTCTAATATCACCCACGTCAGCAACGTTTAAATCAGCATGACTTAAATCAACTCCAGAGAAATCCCTCTCTCCCGCAGCGTAACGTCTATATAGTTCTTCAACGTCCATAGCTTTCTTGTTCAAGCTGTTTATACTTTGATAGTAGCGCGATTACTTCTACTTTTTATCAATAAATATATCAAGCTGTGCGAGAGGTTGAACCCGATCGCATACCAAGTAATCCAGATGGCTCAGAATCAATACAACTGTCCTAAAATCTCTACTCTCAAATCTAAAAACGCTAACTGCGCCGAATATTAAAACAACACCAATCTTGGCGCTTCCACAAAGTAGCCACAATCCAACCGTGCTGTTCGAGAGTATCGGCAATTGGCTTAGCTTGGTCGAGCAAAATGCCGCTGAGCACGGCCCATGTACTCGGTTTGCTAATCGCGGTGAACTGCGGGATTAAATCTATGATTACTTCTGCTAAAATGTTGCACATCAAACCGTCGATCGGCTCATCGATCATTTCTTTCAAGCGATCGACCGTTCCGAGTTCTGCGATTAACTGCTGCGGGTTAACGCGGTTAAGCTGTCGGTTGCTAATGGTCGATCGCACTGCCAAAGGATCGGTATCCAAAGCATAAACCTTTGTAGCGCCCAACAACACCGCGCCGATCGACAAAATACCCGATCCGCAGCCAATATCCGCAACGATGCACTCTTTGTCATCAAAACCGATACGCATTTCCAGCGACTCCAGACAAAGCTGAGTCGTAGCGTGAGCACCCGTACCGAAAGCCACACCGGGATCTAAACGCAAAATGACGCGATCGGTATCAGTCGGCGCCGGCAGCCATGCGGGATTAATTAAAAAGCGATCGCCCACTTCTTGAGGCTGCCAGTGCTGCTTCCAAGTGCTGCCCCAATCCTCCTCTTCAATCAAATTCCACTGCATCGCAGGTAGGGGCAAACCTGCACACAGAGCATCTTGTCGCAGCCACAGAGACAGGGCAGCCAAATCCAGCAATCGGGCTTGTTCTTCGGGCAAATAAGCCGACATCAGGCAGGAATTGCTTTTGATCTGAGTGGCTGTTCCCCGACACTTAAATTGTTCCAAACGCCAAAAGATGATATCTTCCAGCGCCGGATCGCAAATAATTCTAATTTCCCACCAGCTATGTGCCATAACAATTTTAGATTTTAGATTTTAGATTTTAGATTGGCCCGTCAGGAATTGGCAACTGGGAACTGGGTAGTGAAGAATCAGGATTGACTAATAGAAACAATTCAGCTTTCTGGCTTTTTTACCAATAACTAATTACTCATTACCAATTATCAGTCCTTGTATCCAAAATCTAAAATCCTTAATACTTCAAAGATTTACCGTGGAACGATTTTATATTTTAGATTGGCAGCTTCTAAAATCCTTAATCCTTCAAAGATTTACCGTGCAATGATTTTAGATTAAGGATTCTTCGACTTCGCGAACGAACAAGTTTTAGCTTTTAGATTGGCATTCACTAAAATCCTTAATCCTTCAAAGAATTACCGTCTAACGATTTGAGATTAAGGATTTTAGATTTTCAACTTCGCAAGCGAACAAGTTTGAGATTTTAGATTTAAAATCCTTAACCCTTTAAAGATTTACCCTGTAACGATTTTAGATTTTAGACTTGAGATTTAAAATCCTTAATCCTTTAAAGATTTACCCTGTAACGATTTTAGATTAAGGATTTTAGATGTCAATCTAAAATCCTTAATCTAAAATTCTTTAAAGATTCACCGTGTAAGCATCCCGAATTCCCGGAACTTTGAGAATCTCGGCCAATATGCCCTCTGGTAGAGGGTCATCCAGGCTCAAAACCATCACCGCATCGCCTCGCACGATTTTACGGCCCACTTGCATACTGGCAATATTGACATTAAAACTGCCCAATTGGGAACCAATTTTGCCAATAATCCCCGGCATATCGCGGTGCAGGGTAAACAGCATATGGTTAGTCGGGGAAACGTTGACTGGGAAATCGTCAACGCTGGTAATCCGAATTTCGCTTTCGCCGAGGACTGCACCCGTGACTGTGTGTTCGCCCAGAGTTCCCTTGGCCGAGAGGCGCAGAGAGCCAGTGTAGTCGCGAATCGAGGCGTCTCTGGTTTCGACGACGCGGATGCCGCGTTCTTTGGCTTCAATGCTGGCGTTGACGTAGTTAACGCGCTCTCGCAGGGCTTGGGAGAGCAGGCCTTTGAGGGAGGCGACGACTACGGGCTGGCTTTGGTTGTTGGCGAGTTCGCCTTGGAGTTGAACGTTGAGGTAATCGACTCGGCCTCCGGCTAGCTGGCTGACGAGGTTGCCTAGGGTTTCGGCGAGTTGCAGGTAGGGTTTGAGTTTTTCGATCGAGTCTGGGTAAATACCGGGTATGTTAACAGCCGATCGCGCCGGGAGTCCCAACAACACATCGCGAATTTGTTCGGCAACATCGATCGCCACATTCACCTGAGCTTCCGCCGTCGAAGCGCCCAAGTGAGGTGTCAGCACGATGTTTTGGCCGACACTCCGCAGCGGGGAATCGGCTTCGAGGGGTTCGTGTTCGTAAACGTCGATCGCTGCGCCGGCGATCTGGCCTGATTTTATAGCTTCTGCGAGGGCTGCTTCGTCGATGATGCCACCTCTAGCGCAGTTAATTATCCTGGCCGTGGGCTTCATTTTCGACAGCACTTCAGCGTTAATTAAGTGCAGGGTTTCCGGCGTTTTGGGGATGTGCAGGGTGATGTAGTCAGATTCGCGCATCAGCAATTCTAGTTCTACCAAACGGCAGCCCAACTGATCGGCTCGTTCGGTGGAAATGAAGGGATCGTAGGCGAGCAGTTTCATGCCCATTGCTTTGGCTGCGGCGGCGAGGTGGGAGCCGATTTTGCCCAAACCGACGATGCCGAGGGTTTTTTTGTAAACTTCTACGCCGATAAAGCGGTTGCGTTCCCATTTACCGCTTTTGACGGAGGCGTTGGCTTCCGGGATGTGGCGGGACATCGAGAGCATCATGGCGATCGCGTGTTCGGCAGCGGCGATCGTGTTGCCTTCGGGGGAGTTGACGACTACAATTCCTTTGCGGGTAGCGGCGGGTACATCGACATTATCTACGCCGACTCCGGCTCTACCGATGATTTTGAGTAGATTTCCGGCTTCAATGATTTCTTTGGTAACTTGGGTGCCAGAGCGGATCATTAAAGCGTCGTAATCTGGAATAATTTTAACCAGTTCGGCGGCGGAAAGTCCTGTGTTTACGTCAACTTGCGCGACTTGGGAGAGGATGTCAATTCCGGCTTGGTCGATCGGATCGGATACTAGAACTTTAGGCATAGCAAGCAATCGAGTGCAATAGTAAAAATAGGCCGAGCGTTGGCGAGCTCAAAGTTGAGACTTATGACTTAGAGCCGTATCTGACAGATCAGCTCAAGCTTGCCTTTGTGCAGTTTGAATTGTATCTGTATTCGGTCATGGTCGGTCATTTTTGCGGGAAATATTTTAGCTTTGGGGGCGATCGTCCTGGGCCGACCTCTGGAAAACGCCCAATTGCTTAGCTAGCAAGTCTTTTCAGGCTATAATAAATTCCGGGTATCCGAACCTAACTATCAGGAATTGTTGTCAATGAATTATCTTATCGCCGTACTGCCCGATCGAATGCAAGCCGAAGCGGCCTACTGCGCCCTCGAAAAAGAAGGCTTACCGATGAAGCAAGTAAGCATTTTGGGCCGCGGCTACAAAACTGCCGATGAATTTGGTTTGATAGATCCCAACCAGCAAGCAAATAAACAAGCGAAACTCATGGCTATTTGGCTGATACCGTTTGGCTTTATTGCCGGCGTTACTTTCAGCTTGATGACTGAGTTGAAAACTTTTGCTTGGGCGGGCGAAATTGGCGATCACCTCATCGGTGGAGTGCTAGGTGCCATCGGCGGCGGGATGGGCAGCGTATTTGTCGGCGGTGCCGGAGGAATGGCCTTTGGTAGCGGCGATGCTTTACCCTACCGCAACCGTTTGAATGCGGGCAAATTTTTGATTGCTGTTAAGGGTACTGACGTTTTAACCGACAAAGCAGCTAATATTTTGCGATCGTTTGAACCGGAAAATATGCAAGGTTATACAGCAGAGACTTAGTTGGCAGTTGGCAGTTGGCAGTTGGCAGTTGGTTGTTGGTTGTTGGTTGTTGGTTGTTGGTAGGGCGGTGCCAAGAGTGCCCGCTCTTTTAGTTGGTTGTTGGTTGTTGGCAGTTGGTTGTTGACATTCAACTCGTGTAATATTTGGAGGCAGTTATGGAATCACAAACTATTGCCCTACATTCTCCCCTAGAATTAACGCTCGAATTAACTGACGAGCAGTTTTTCCAGTTGTGTCTAGACAACCGGGATTTGAGATTTGAGCGCACTGCAACGGGAGAATTAATTATTATGCCACCTACAGGTAGCGAGACAGGCAGACGGAATTCAGACCTAAACTTTCAACTTCAATCTTGGAGCCGTCAAAATAAGCATTTGGGAGTAGTTTTTGATTCTTCTACTGGATTTAAACTGCCCGACGGTTCAGATATTTCTCCCGATGCTGCTTGGATTCGGCGCGACAGGTGGGATGCTTTAACTGCGAAACAAAAAGAGAAATTTGCACCAATTTGTCCCGATTTTGTAGTGGAATTGCGATCGGCCACCGATTCTTTAGAAAAATTGCGGGCTAAAATGAAAGTGTACGTGAAAAATGGAGCGAGGTTGGGATGGTTGCTCGATCGCCAAAATCGACAAGTAGAAATCTCCCGTCAAGATAGAGAAGTAGAAATTTTAGATGCGCCTCAAACTCTCTCAGGTGAAAATGTACTGCCCGGTTTTGTGCTGGATTTAACTGATATTTTCTAAATTTGTAAGAAGACGGGCGCGGTTGAAACCAGGTTTACACAAGCAAAACCAGCCTCCGCCGGTTAAAGATAGCGCGGTAAAATTACGTTATTCTCTTTAGTCCGCAGAGGCGGACATCGTTTGTATAGCAGCGGTTTCAACCGCCCTCTTATCTTTTCCCGCTAATTGATGATATGATAGGCTGCCAAAGGTTGCATTTGGTATGACCTATGAAAATCCTCCACGGCACTTGGATTCCTCAAACAGAAGAAAGTTTTGTTCAAGGTGGAAAATTTTATATCTGGGTTGAAACTACTGAACATAAAAACCAACGTGGTAAAGTTCATCCCCGACAATTGGAAACGGCAAAGTTAACAGAGTTTTTAACGAAAGAAGCCGGGATTCAACTATCAGCCTTCGGAAATACAAGTTCGAGGGGGCTAGAAGCGATCGCCCCTCGGTACTTTTTACTACCCGCCGCCGATAACCAGCCGTTACCATCTTTAGAGTTAGCGCGATATTTAGAGACAGAGTTACCCGAAACGTTTGAATTAGAATATTGGGAAGTCGATTGTCTGCCAATTGCCACCCACAGCCTCACCAAAGTATTGAACGATTTGCATTTTCTGGCCCTCTACGATTTGGCAGAAGTTCAGTTCGGTTCTGACTTACTATTCTGGCATCACTACACGCAATTTTTTAAACAAATTATTCTCAAGGATCTTTATATTCCGGCGTTGCGCTATCGAGAAACTGCTCCGATCGCGATCGCACCCATCGAAACATCAGAACCCGCCCAGAAAGCCACGGGCGGGCGCAAGAAAGCCGGTGAAACAAAAACAACTGCAAAAATTGCAAAAACTACTAAAACCACTGCCAAGACTGCACCAAGCTTTGAGATTTATCCGGGATGGGAAATTGTTTCAGCGCAGTACGAAACTGATTTACAACGCTATGTTGAATGGATGCCTTTAGTTTGTGCGTCGGGTTTTAACAAGCTCAAACTAGCAGATATGACGCCAAAGTTCTACGATCGCGAAATGTTGCTGCGGCATTTTTCAGAATGTGCGATCGCGGAAATTGTCACTCAAACACCAATCCCAGCATCGTTTGAGAATAAAATTTCGGACTCTTTACTCCAAATTTGTCTCAACCAAACACGAAAAATCGCGGGAGTCAGCCTAGATCGATATCAGCAATGGCAAACCTGGCGCGATCGCATTACGCGCAATCAATCTGCTGACTCATTCTCCCTTTGCTTTCAATTGCAATCCCCCGAAAACCCCGAACAGCCTTGGGTTTTAGAGTTTAAGGTGGCTGCGAAAAAAGACCCATCTCTGCGGATGCCGTTGCAGGATTATTGGCGATCGCGATCGACTCAACAAAAACAGTTGCAAACACAATTCGGTGACAACTTCGAGCAACATTTGCTGACAAATCTCGGCTACGCGGCGCGCATTTATCCCCAGCTTTGGCAAGGGCTAGAAACCGACAAACCTGCTAACATTTCCCTCAGCTTAGATGATGCCTTTACCTTCCTCAGCGAGTCCGCTTGGGTACTAGAAGATGCCGGATACAAAGTGATTGTCCCCGCTTGGTGGACGCCGAAGGGACGACAACGGGCGAAGATTCGCCTGCAAGTCAAGGGCAGCAGTAAGAAAAGCGCTGCAATCAAGGGCAAAGGATTGTTTTCGGCGGATTCCTTGGTGGAATATCAGTATGAATTGGCGATCGGAGGCGAACGGGTTAGCGAACAAGAATGGGAGGCGTTAGTTAATAGCAAAACACCGCTGGTGCAGTTCCGAGGACAATGGATGGAACTGGACAAAGATAAAATGCAGGAGATGCTGGAGTTTTGGAAAAAACATCGCGAAGAGAATCCCGATGTCAGCCTGATTGACTTTATGAAGTTGACGGCAGAAGGAGAAGCTAGTGAAGAGTTGGAGGTGGAGCGCGATCGGGCTTTGTCAGATATGTTGGAGAAGCTGCACGATAAGAGTCGGCTAGAGTTAATTGCAGATCCGGCAAAGTTTCAAGGCAAACTCCGGGATTATCAAAAGCGCGGTGTTTCTTGGTTGAGTTATTTGGAAAGTTTGGGATTAAATGGCTGTCTTGCCGACGACATGGGTTTGGGTAAATCGGCGCAGGTAATTGCTCGATTATTGCAAGAAAGAGAAGTTTTATCTACTACTAAAAAAACTGAAAAGGCGGTTTTACCCACGCTGCTAATTGCGCCAACTTCCGTAGTTGGCAATTGGCAAAAGGAAATGGAAAAATTTGCTCCAGAATTGCGATCGCTGATTCACCACGGCCCTGGGCGCTTGCAAGATACCAAAGCATTTAAAGCCGCCGTCCAAGATTGTGATATGTTGATTACTTCGTTTACTTTGGCGCGCAAAGATGAGAAGCTGTTGAGCAGTGTAGAGTGGCATCGCTTGGTAATTGATGAAGCGCAGAATATTAAAAATCCGAAGGCGGCGCAAACAAAGGCGATTTTAAAGTTGCCGGCTACCCATCGGTTGGCGCTGACTGGAACACCTGTAGAAAATCGCTTGTTGGATTTATGGTCAATTTTTAATTTCCTCAATCCCGGATATTTGGGAAAAGAGGCGCAGTTTCGGAAGTTGTTTGAGTTACCGATTCAAAAAAATGGGAGTCGCACGCAATCAGCAGCGCTGAAAAAATTAGTAGAACCTTTTATCCTGCGCCGCCTGAAAACTGATAAGTCAATTATTCAGGATCTCCCCGACAAAGTGGAGCAAAAACTATACTGCAATCTCACCCGCGAGCAAGCTTCGCTTTATGAAGCAATCGTCAAAGAGGTAGAGCAAGACATTGATGCCGCGGAAGGGATAAAGCGCAAGGGGATGATTTTGGCGACGCTGCTGAAGCTGAAGCAAATTTGCAACCATCCGCGCCAGTTTTTGCAGGATGAAAGTGAGTTTACACCGGAGCGATCGCACAAACTGGAACGGCTGATCGAAATGATTGAAGAAGTGAAAGCGGAAGGCGAAAGTTTATTGGTATTTACGCAGTTTACAGAATTGGGAAGTGCGTTGGAAAAATACATCAAACACACCTTACATTATAACACTTATTACATCCACGGGGGAACGAGTCGCGAAAAACGGGAACGGATGATTTCAGAGTTTCAAGATCCAGAATCAGAACCTTCGGTATTTATTTTGTCACTGAAGGCGGGCGGTGTGGGAATTACGCTGACAAAAGCCAATCACGTTTTTCATTTCGATCGCTGGTGGAATCCGGCGGTGGAAGATCAGGCGACGGATCGGGCGTTTCGGATTGGACAGGAAAAAAATGTGTTTGTGCATAAGTTTGTGGCGATTGGCACTTTGGAAGAAAAGATTGACCAAATGATTGAGGACAAAAAGAAATTGGCAGGCTCAATTATTGGTGCGGATGAGTCGTGGTTGACTGAGTTGGATAATGAGGCATTTAAGAAGTTAATTAGGCTCAATAAAAATGCAGTTTTAGATTAGGAGAGGGGGAGATTGGGAGAGGGGGAGAGGGGGAGAGGGGGAGAGGATGTTTGAGATTCATCGAAATATACAATTTAAATGTAGAACAGCTTATGTCACAATTTACTCGGACTTGGTGGGGTAATAAATTTATCAGCGCGTTGGAAAGGTTTACCGATTCTGGGCGACTCGGACGGGGACGTGCCTATGCGCGGAATGGCAAGGTAAAAAGCTTTAAAATGAATGATGGGTTAGTGATGGCAGAGGTGAGAGGATCGGTTAATCCTTATTATGGGGTTTATAAGGAGCCGCTGTACAAAACTAAAATTGAGTTTGAGCCGATTAGTCAGGCAAAGTGGAAAGTGGCGATCGCCCAAATGGCATCGAAAGCCAGTTTCATTTCCCGGCTGCTACTCAACGAAATGCCCGACAATATTGAAAAGGCTTTTTCGCCCTTTGGATTGCACCTTTTACCCAGCAGCCGTGAGGATTTTAAAACGACTTGCTCTTGTCCAGACTATAGCAATCCCTGCAAACATATTGCGGGAGTTTATTATTTGGTGGCGGCCGAATTGGACAAAGATCCGTTTTTACTGTTTGAATTACGGGGACTTTCTAAGGAAGTGCTGCACCGCGAATTGGCAAAAACGCCTTTGGGAATGGCGCTTTCTGCTGAGTTGACGGCGGATGCAGCGGCCCCTGTGGCGGTGGATTCCTATTACACGCGGGCGATCGCGAATGAAGCGCAAACAATCAGCCTGAAGGAGTTTTGGCACGGTGCAAAGCGGCTGCCGCAGACGATTGAGGTGGGGGTGCAAAGTGGCGTAAGTGCGATCGTAGTGAAGAAACAGGGAGATTTTCCGGCTTTT
Source organism: Microcoleus sp. CZ3-B2 (assembly GCF_036705055.1). Classification (NCBI taxonomy): domain Bacteria; kingdom Bacillati; phylum Cyanobacteriota; class Cyanophyceae; order Oscillatoriales; family Microcoleaceae; genus Microcoleus; species Microcoleus sp. CZ3-B2. The sequence continues at coordinate 37,989 of NZ_JAUBTN010000012.1, forward strand.
TGGCAAAAGGATGGTTCGTTTATTGAGGCGATGGAAGAGCTATATATGCGGGTGAAGACGAAGAATAAACTGTAAAATTTTACAGTGCGCGATAGCTGATTAATATGATGTCCGGTAGCGCAATCCTTTTTTGTTAAGGTGATCGACCGGAAATGATATGATATCAAATCCTCTCTTCATCGGAATAGTAAATTAACAGTTAACAGTTAACAGTTAACAGTTAACAGTTAACAGTTAACATCATGAGGAGTGCAACCGGAAATGATATGAATTAACTTCTACACAAAGACTCAAAGGCGCAAAAAGTCTGTTTTCGGCAATAACTAAAAAATGTACATTCATACTCCTGTTCAGCAACGCCAAAATCTGTTACCTAATTTAGATCGCGTGCCGGATAAGCTGGTGCAAAAAATTGGCAGCAGACAAGTCTGAACATGGCTCCGTATAGTTGGGATGTTGTGCAGACTGTTCGCGGTTAGTCAGTAAAAAACAAGCAGCCGTGAAATGTCTTTCCCGTACCATCTTCTGACAAAAAAGTTCGTAGCGTTTAGCATAGCTTGCCGCTCTAAACTCCGGCAAAACCGCGAAATGCGGTTCGGCAACCTGCACCGGCGCGCGCGAAGCAGGACTGTCTTCTAAAACAAACAGATATCCTAACCACGGTGGCGGAGGTGCTTCGCCAAACATCCCTTCCCGGTAAGCTGTCCAGATGTCGAGAGCCGCCCCCATCGCTTCTTCTGTGCGGTTGTTGAAATTGTTGCCAAAGCTGCCCACCTGACTTTTTAACTCGATGACTGCCTTCAGTTGCCGCTTTTGTGGGTCTACAACCAGAAAATCATACATTTTCGTCGGCCGAAAAAAGCCCGGTATGACAGTTAGGCTTTTTTTTACGTGGATGTGGTTTTGGGGAACACCCGCAGCCAGCAGGAAATCGGTCAGGGTGAGGATGAAACCATCCATCTGCTTGCCTCCTGTCACCGCGCTGCGATTGCCTCGATCTACTTTGCCTGCTAGCACTTGGGCTTGTGCTTGGGCGATGCGGGTATCCCAGAAACCCTGCACAGCTTCCCGGAATACATCATCGGGGATGGGCGACAGTCCCGTCATTCGACAACCTCCGCCATCAATCCCTCATAAACTACGCGCAAACCATAAGTTTCTTGCATCCGTTTCAGCGCCATTTGATGGTAATTTGGCTCAACATCTACCCCGATACTGTTGCGTCCCCAATTTGCTGCAGCGATGCAGGTTGTGCCCGTTCCCATAAACGGGTCAAGTACCGTGTCCCCCGCAAAGGAAAACATCCGCACCAGCCTTTCTGCTAGTTCCAAAGGATACGGGGCGGGGTGTTGCTTGGTGGAAGCGCCTTTGATATCCTGCCAAATTTGTTGAAACCACTGTCGGTGCAGAGTTTCCGGTATCACGGACAATACTCGTGCTGTGAGGGTGGGACTGCGGTAGCCGCCCGGTTTGCGCTGCATCAGGATAAACTCTATGTCGTTTTTGATGACACCTCCGGGCTCGTAGGGTTTGCCGAGAAAACTGGTGCCGTTTCCGGTTGCTTCTAGGGAAGCGTTGGCGATTTTGTACCAGATAATCGGTGCGAGGTTGTCAAATCCTAAATGGCGACAGTGTTCCTGAATGCTGGCGTGCAGGGGAAATACCATGTGTCTGCCAAACCGCCGGCGCGCCACACAGACATCGCCCACGACAATCACCAGCCGCCCGCCTGGGACTAAAACGCGCCATACTTGCTGCCATACTCGATCGAGCTCCTGCAAAAACTTTTCGTAGTCTGCTATTTCGCCAAGCTGGTTGAGATTTTTGAGATATTCTTTTAAATTCCAATAGGGGGGCGATGTGACTACCAGATGTACGCTTTCATCAGGAATATGTGTCAAGTTTCGGCTATCGCCCTGTAGCAGGGAATGGAAAGATGGCAACCCCTGCACGCGATTCTGAATTTCCTGGATCAACGCCTTATTTTTGCTGATGGCAGGAATGGCGCGTTGCTCGTCTGCTGTTAGTAATGCCGTTGCTTCATCGGGTACAAGGCTTTTATCCTGTAGCGCTTGTTTCAACGGTTCGGCTGCTTCCTGACACAGTAACCGCGTTGAAATATTAACCTTGCTTAAACTGGAAGACTTCATACATTTGGTACAATAATCATGTTCATCATATCAGTTTTGCGAGTCCCAAAAATCATAAGTTCGTTATTGGATTATCTTAGACTATAATTAAAGTAGTGTGACTGTTAAAAAAGTAGACTTTTTAGTTACAGCAATTTTTGGCAATTTCAAATTAGAATCTAGCATTAACTGATGTTACAAAGAGAAGAACTGTTAAAAGGCATTGAAAACCGCGAATGTGTGGCGCGGGCGATCGACCAAGCGGAACAAGCAATTAAAACTTGGGAAGTTACTCTGACTGATTTTCTGTCGCCGCCGGAGTTGGCGGACACTATGACGGTATTTAAGCGCTTAACTGATGTGGAATTAGTGGCTTGGGGCGGCTACCCGCAAGCTGAAAGACAAAGAATTGCGATCGCGCGATCGGATCTCCCGATCGACTCTGCGAGTGTCAGCATTGCTGCGGTAGAAATAGCTGGCAATTTCTTGTTCGATACAGCTTCTCACCGCGACTTTTTGGGGGCGATGTTGGGTACGGGAATTGTCCGCGAGAAAACGGGCGATATCATTGTGTTGGGCGAACGCGGCGCGCAAGCCATTGTGATGCCGGAGATGGTAGAGTATTTGGAGATGAGTTTGCAGCAAGTGCGATCGGTTCCGGTGAAAACTCGGCGCATTGAATTGAGCGAGCTCAAAATTAGAGAACCGAAAAAGAAAGAAATGACAACCGTTGAAGCATCAATGAGATTGGATGCTGTTGCTTCGGCCGGATTTGCCATGTCTCGCAGCAAAATGGTTGAATTTATTGACAGAGGCGACGTGCGAGTTAATTGGAAAGATATCACCCAATCTAGTTATCACGTTAAATCTGGAGATTTAATCGCCGTTAGCGGTAAGGGAAGATTGGAAATTGGGGAAGTTATGGTAACAAAAAAAGAACGCTATCGAGTGCAGTTAACTCGATATTTGTAATTGACGAATCGAGAAACCGGTTTTTTTTACAAGATTGAGGACGATAGCCAAGTATTGCGGAAAAACCCGGTTTCTGGCCACTTCGTTGAGTTGGAAGAAACCGGGTTTTTTACGAGATTTAGGGTGAGAATGAAGTGCGCGTGGTTTTGTGTTGGTTGAAAATTGACGAAAGGGCGATCGCGCTTCAACAGCCTTTTTGCAAGCAATGAGACAAGGTGGGGAAGAAGTGAGGATAGAAGTGCGATCGTAATTCAAGCACATACTCTTAATTATCAAGGACTTGGTGAAGCAATTGGTAAAAAATCTGGTGGAGGACTTGTCGGTAATTGAACTAATTCACAATTATTCCAAAATTGCTCTTTACGAGTGCCATCAGAATATATCATTGTCCCTGAACCGTTGCGCTTGTCATTCTCCCACTGACCCTCATAGCGATCGCCCTTAAGTGAATCTGATTCGTCAGCAGATTTACACGGTGCAATTCTATCTGATTATCATACAGTATCAGATAGAATTATCAAGGCTGAAAACGCGCATAACCAGGGATTTCTGTCAAGCACAAAAGAACGGATTTATCACTGGAACGATTTGCGCTTTCGCTGCGAAGAAGAAGTAAAAATAGCCGAAGCGCTCGATCGCACTTCCGTCCTTTTCTTCCCCAACTCCAAAGCCCACCTCACCACACCCGCAGGGCGACAAAACCAAGAACCAGATTTTCTCATTTTCCACCAAGGCAAATGGGGAATTCTCGAAATATCGCATCGCGACACAGAAAAAGATGAAACGCGCGATCGCATCTTTGCATCCCACGGCATCTTCACCATCCACTATTGCGAGGCCCACAGGTGCAGTCAAGAACCCGATCGCGTTGTCCGAGAGTTTTTAGATATTTTGAGTCAGGGATAGGGCGAGTGATTTTCCGATAAGGGCGATCGTATAGGGGCCCAGAAACCGGGTTTTTTAGGAAAATACTTCGTTGTCACCGACAGATTAGGTAAAAACCCGGTTTCTTTGTCGGAGTGCGTCAGTCCATAAGCGCGATCGAGTCTAATTCTGCAAAACGGGCGATCGCGATCGAGCCTAACTCATTCCCCAGCAGCCTCAGCCGACGCAGCGAATCTCTCCGCTACAGCTTTGCCAATTAGCGCCACCTGGCTCAGAGGCAAGAACCTAATTTTATTGACAATATCTTGAATATCTAACGGATCTGAAACTGGCTTCCCATCCAAAAATCTCAGAAGTTCTTCCAGCGAATAACCAGCTCTGGCAGCGAGCTTAGCCAAGTTTTCAGTATCGGGAACCGTATCGCCCCTTTCCCAAAGCTGAACAGCAGTCGCAGAAACGCCTAAAAGCTTACCAAACGCTCGTTGACTCATTGTTCCACGAGCAGTTTTGATGATTTCACTAAGTTTTTGTCTATTTTGGATGTTCACAAGTTAAAAGCTACTTGATCGTACCTACAAGTAAACTGGTCTATATCTACATCAACCATACTTCCCAGAAGACTCAGCCGCCGCCGCGAGTCTATCCATCACGGCTCTACCAATCACTGCCAACTCACTAATCGGCATACATTGAATTTTCTTCAGCAGCTCGTTGGTATTGACAGGTTCCGGCATTGGCTTACCTTCGAGATGAGCCATCAACTCTTCCATTGTAAAGCCCGCTTTTGCCGCAATCTGAGTCAAATTTTTCGTATCCGGGAGTACCTGGCCCTTTTCCCAATACTGAACAGCAGACCCAGAGACTCCCAATAGCCTACCAAAAGCGCTAAAACTCAGGTCGCCACGGGCTAGCTTAACAACTTCGCTCAGTTTTTTCCTAGCTTCTGCGTCCACGGTATCAACCACCAGATAACCACAATTCCTAGTTTACAGAACATCAACCATACTTCCCAGAAGCTACAGCCGCAGCAGCCAGTCGCTCCATACCAGCTCGAACAATCACTGCTAAGTCACTCAGTGGCATACATTGAATTTTCTTAAGCAGCTCGTTGGTATCCAGAGGTTCCTGCACCGGCTTGCCTTCGAGGTGAGCCATGAGCTCTTCCATCGTAAAGCCTGCTCTTGTCGCAATCTGAGTCAAATTTTTCGTATCTGGAAGTACCTGCCCCTTTTCCCAATACAAGACAGAAGCAGCAGAAACTCCCAACAGCTTGCCAAAAGCAGTCAGACTCATCGAGCCCCGCGCTAATTTAACAACCTCACTCAGTTTTTTCTTAGCTTCTGCGTCCACGGTATCAGCCACGAGATAACCACAATTCCTAGTTTACTTGTGTACCAACAAATTTACCTGTCTTGCTTGACAGGAGAAAATTTAACAGATATTCTTTTAATTAGATTGAAATTTTTAATTTTAATGAAAACGGATTTAGGAGAAATACCAATGACCAAGAGACGGACTCAAAAAACTCACAAGCCCAGCCACACCCGTCAAAGCCTCACAGCCTCCGGTTGGCTCAAACCCCAGCGCTGGCAAATCTCCAAAATGGAAGCAGCCGAAGCCCTGAGAATGCCTGTCAACCGCATAGTCAAAGTGTACCCCAAACAACATCAAGTAATAGTCGTTTACCTCAACAAGAAAGGACAAAAATGCAGTTCCTTTTTCAGCTACAGACTATTTGCCAGATGGCAGCCGGAGGCGATCGCAGCAATTGCCAGTTGTCGAAACCAGCAAATCCTAGCACCCCTAGAAGTCATTGTACAATACGACCTCGAACATTTCAAATATCCAGTGGCGATCGCCGACGCAATTTGGGAAGCCCTACTCAACCACATCTGCCACCTCAACAGAGAACAAAGGCTCAGCCTAGCTTGCGCCTAGTCCCCCATTAACCCCCACCTATGTCGATCGTGGTTAATGCTTGGGAAAATCGATTCCTGAGATGGATATTCCTTGCATCTTCTGTACATATCGTCCTTGAGCCGCTACACACTCTGCCATTTTTTGAGCCTGTATAGGTTGACTCCTGGGATCTGGTGAGGTGCCTCTATACTCCCATACACCACCACGACCACTATTTATTACTTTTCCATTTTTTTCTAAGATTAACTCTTCTCCGGTAGCATCAATATAGAATTTCCCCTTTTGAAAAGACACGCTGCTAATTGTGATATCTTCCACTCCCTTGTAAGGATTTGCAGGACCCTTGACAATCTTAATACAGATTCTATTGTTTTTATGTGCAATTTCTCTCCGGGAATTATTGAACATGGTTCCTTGAGAGTAGTAAGTTCCTGTGGGTAGAATTGTAGAATCTTGTTGATTACTTTGAGCAGATGACAAGGATGAAATTGATAGAAGAATAGAACTAGCAATTAGTGTTTCGAGTACCCTAAATTTCACTTCCTATTAAACTCCATTAAAAAATTTTCCGATTCAACACGATCATAAATTATTTTTAAACTCCTCTAGGGTGACATTTGCTTGGCGAAGAATTCCACCTAGTGTCCCAGAATCTAATTCATCATGGATTGGCACAGTACAACTATCTATTTGCCCTACAACCCAAACCCGTTTGAGAAAAACGTGACCGCCATTTTGCCTATCTCTCCTGAATCCCAAACGCTGTAAAGACCCGATAGCTTCTCTACCTGAAATTCTTGGCAATTGAGACCAAGGTATATCTGAATGGGAATTTTGCGACTGATTTTGAAGCTGAACGTTTAGATATTCAATAGTATTTTCTAATGTTTGAGTGTTCTCTTGGGCTGCACTGAGATCGCTTTCTAACTGCCTCTTTCGATCTTCTAAGAACTGAGTTTTGCTTTTAGATGAATATAATTTGCTGTTTAACTTAACTTTTTCTTTTTCTAACCGCTCAATTTCTTCCACATAAAATTTTTCCCAATCTCTTGACTGTTCCTTAGTCCGATCTAATTCTGTCCTAGCTCCTTCTAGAGCAGCATTGAGTTCATTATTAATATCTAGAGCAGCATTGAGTTCATTAATATTAGGTATTGTTTCTAACTGTTGCTCTAGCTGACGAGATTGCTGTTGTATTAAATCTCGATCGCGCTTCAAATCAGCTATTTTCTGATTGAGCGCTTCACTCCGCTGCTTTGCTTCAGATTCTCGCTGATACGTTTCTTGCAACTCTTGCCGTAGTAATTGCAAGTCTTCTAAAGTTTGAGCAGTTTCTTGCTGTTGCTCTTCTTTTAAAGCCAGTTCGCTTTCATAAGATGCAATTTTATTTTCCAGTTTTGTCTTATTTTGCTCCTGTTCTTGCCGATAAGATTCCAGTTCAGCAAGACCTCTCTCTCGCTGGTCAATTAATTCGATAGTTTGCTGGTTTTTCTCTTCTAATTGCAGCTTAATCTGTTGAATTTCACGCTGTAATTGTTCCCGTTGTTGCTGTGCAAGGTTCTGCTCATTCCGTTTGGCAGATAAAACCAGCTCAATAATTATCCACGCGCTCAAACTACTAACAAAAAATAAAGCGAATGTCGATGTGTAAAGAGTCCGGGAACCTGTTCTTTTAAATGGATTTTTAATCCAATTATTATAATCTTCAATAAATGTCGGCGGTACTCCCCGGACATAGTACACACGACCGATTATTTCTCCTGAGTTAACTTTAGCAGTAGGGATGGGTTTACTATCATCAGGTTTAGCATATTGCCGCTCTGTTTGCAGCGGAGGTGGATTTTGTAGTAAGTCGTATGGATGATTTGATAAAGTTGCTAATGAAATTTCCTTTGTCCACTTCTGAGAAGATTTTGATTGATAAAGAATTTGCTCGGATAGGCAATCTTTGGTAGATATTTTGCAATCAGTAACAATCAGCCCAAATAATCCATAGTTGCTGTCTAAAGTTCGCTGCAATTCTCCTATGTTTCCTTGTAATAAGGTATAGGATAGTTTTACTGGCAGAGTATGAGATAACATATTGAAATCAACTGTTTGCACACGAAAGATTGTGCCATGCCAATAGTTGTTATAATGTTCCCAGTTTCTCAAAGTCCCCAGACCAAAAGAAAAGGTCGCGAGCAGGGTAAATCGCCCCAAACTCTTAATCAGCGTAGTCCGGTCGATCCGGGGAAGTTTTTGCTTCATAAGGTCAACAGCCAAATGAATCTGAGTGAGAATATATCTAATATAACTTCAGCTACAGACTATTTGCCAGATGGCAACAAGAGGCGATCGCAGCCAAAAAAAACCGCCGAAACCGGCAAACCTTACAACCACTAGAAGAAGTTGTACAATACGACCTCGAACATTTCAAATATCCAGTCAACAGCACCGATGCAATTTGGGAAGCCCTATTCAACCAGATCTCCCGCGTAACAAGGGAACTGAGGCTGAGCCAACAATGCGCCTAGCCCCCCATCACTCCATCAATTAGTAGAAGCAGCCAACTCAGCCAAACGTTCCTGCTGATCCTGAGAAATACAAGTCTGAATAATCGCCTCAATATCCCCTTCCAAAACACTATTGAGCGAAAAATTTTCCCCCAAACGGTGGTCGGTAGCCCGATTATCCTTATAGTTGTAAGTGCGAATCTTCTCCGATCGCGAACCAGTACCAACCTGAGCCAAACGCCGCGACTTCACCTCATCCTGCTGTTCCCGCAACTTGATCTCATAAAGCTTAGCCCGCAAAATCTGCATCGCCCGCTCCTTATTCTGCAACTGACTGCGCTCCTCAGTACAGAAAATCCGAATACCCGTCGGCTTGTGAAACAAATCTGCAGCAGTTTCCACCTTGTTCACATTTTGACCGCCAGCGCCGCCAGATCGAGCCGTGCTCATCTCAATATCCTTCGGATCGATGTGAATCTCCACATCATCCACCTCCGGCATTACAGCCACAGTCGCCGTCGAAGTGTGAACCCGGCCGCCAGCCTCAGTCACAGGCACCCGCTGCACCCGGTGTACCCCAGCCTCAAACTTCAGTTGGCTGTACACGCTATCGCCGGTAACTTCCAGAATCACCTCTTTAAAGCCGCCCATTTCCGCCAGCGACTCGCTCACCAATTTCACCTGCCAGCCTTGAGTTTGAGCGTAGCGAGTGTAAAGCCGCAGCAAATCCCCCGCCCAAATACTAGCCTCATCTCCGCCAGTACCAGCGCGAATTTCCAGCATAATATTCTTGTCATCGTTCGGATCGCGCGGTAGCAGCAACACCTTCAAACGACTTTCCAAATTTTCCAGCTTCGACTCAAGTTCATCAACTTCCAGTCCAGCCATTTCTTGCATTTCGCGATCGCCCGCAGCTTCCTTGAGCACCTGTCGCGCGCCCACCAAATCTTCCTGAGTCGTTTTCCACAAAGCAAAAGTATCGACCACTTCCTCTAAGGACGATCGAGCTTTGGCCACCCGTTGAAACTCATAATTGTCTCTAGCCACATCGGGGTCAGCCATGCGGCGAGTCAACTCATTAAAAGTTTGCTCTACCGACTTCAATTTATCCAGCAAATAAGATTCAGCCATTGTCAGTTGTCCTCCGTCAATCGATTTTAGATTTTAGATTTTAGATTTTAGATTTTAGATTTGAAGAGCAGTTGGAGTAGAATCGCGATCGAACTTAATTGGATTTAACTCAACCGCCTGCTACGGCAAGTCTTCTATCTAAAACCTCCAATCCGAGAGCGGTTCGATTTGAGATGTTTAAATTTAGATTTTTGATTTTAGAACTCAAGAGCAGTTTGGAGAGTATCTCGATCGAACTAAACTGCCCGCTACGGCAAGTCTTTTATCTAAAATCTCAAATCCTATAGCAGTCAGTTATTTGTAGAAAACACTACTCTTAACCGACTGCGGACAAATGACAATCCAGCTACTTCTTCTTTTTGCCTTTAGCAGCAGCCTTAGCAGCATCTGCTTTCGCGTCTTCCATTTTCAGAGGGCCAGAGGAAGCATCTGCCTGCGGCATTTCTACATCTGTCATGCCATATTTCCGCATAAAGCGTTCCACACGACCTTCAGTATCAATAATCTTCTGAGTGCCAGTATAAAAAGGATGATTCCCCGACCAAACATCAACTTGAAGCTTTGGTCTAGTCGAACCAACCGTCATCACGTGTTCCCCGTTGCAAAAAACCTGAGATTCGGGATACCACTCAGGGTGAATGCCATCTTTCGCCATTTTTTTTACTCTCTAATTTTTGACTTTACAACCATTTTAGCTGTCATCGGACTTACCTACCAACAACAGCAGGAATTTTCCGCAATCGTTGGCTGCGAAAGCGCGAATCAGGAATCAGAAATAGACCTTGAAAAAAAGAAGGATGGAATCTGGATAATTTTTCCTTCTTCCCTCTTCCTTCTTCCTTCTTTGCTCGATTACCGCTTCGAGTATTGAGGAGCCTTCCGAGCTTTCCGCAAACCGTACTTTTTCCGCTCTTTGGCCCGCGGGTCGCGAGTCAAATAGCCCTCAGTCTTCAGAGGCTTGCGGTTATCCGGGTCTAACTGACAAAGCGCTCTAGCGACACCCAAGCGAATCGAGTCAGCTTGACCGGTCAAACCGCCACCTTCGACTTTTACCAAAATGTCATATTCATTTTCCAGACCCAAAGTTTCCAGAGGAGCCTTAGCGAGTGCCAAATAGGTAGGGTTGAATTGCAGGTACAAATCCCCTTCTTTACCGTTGACAGTCAGTATGCCTGTGCCGGGAACCAAACGTACCCGCGCTACGGAACACTTGCGGCGGCCAGTACCCCAGTAAACGGCGCGCCCGGATGTATCTGTTGCTTGCATTACTCATTTCCTCCCGGAATCGTGTGAACAATTAATTCTTCTGGTTTTTGAGCTTCGTGCGGGTGGTTGGGGCCAGCGTACACCTTTAGCTTAGTAAACAGTTGTCGGCCCAGAGAAGTGTGAGGCAGCATTCCCCGGATAGCTTCTTCGACGATTCTTTCGGGCAAACGTGCTTGCAATTTGGCAAAAGTTTCTGTTTTCATGCCGCCCGGTCTGCCAGAGTGACGGCGGTAGATTTTCTGGGTGCGTTTTTTACCAGTAACAGCGATTTTGTCAGCATTGATGACAATTACGAAGTCGCCGGTATCCATTGAAGGAGTGTAAGTGGGTTTGTGTTTGCCCCGGAGGTATATGGCAACTTCTGTTGCCAGACGGCCCAGGCGCTGGTCGGCAGCATCGACCACGTACCACTTGTGCTCTAGGGAGTCTTGAGTAGGGACGTAAGTTTTGTTCATTGTTAGTTGTCAGTTGTTATTTGTTATTTGTTAGTTGTTCATTGTTAGTTGTCAGTTGTTATTTGTTATTTGTTAGTTGTTTCCAATAACTAATAACCAATAACTAATAACCAATAACTAATAACCAATAACTAATTTTGGCTGAGTATCGTACCAAACATCTGGGGGAAAGGGAAATTCTGAATACCCAACCCGCAGCAGGCATAAACCTCGAGCGGGAGCGGCGTATTTTACCATTTCTCGGCGTTCGTTGACCCAGATATCTGTGAAATTGTCGATCGCCCTTTCCCCGCGACCCACCTGCACTAGCAACCCCACCAGCAGCCGCATCATCCCGTACAGAAACCCGCTCGCTTGAACCTCGATATAGATAAGAGGCCCAGAACGATGACACTCTGCTGCTTGTACGTCCACCCAAGAATGGGGGCGGGCAGACCCCGCGCGGTGAAAAGCCGCCAAGTGATGCCGCCCGATTAGCGGTGTCAAAGCTGCCTGAATCAAAGATTCGTCCACAGGCGCGTGGTAGCAGTGCCAAGCATAAGGACGCACAAACAAATTAGGAATCGGGTCTGTATAAAGGGTGTAGCGATAGCGCCGCCAACTGGCTGAGAACCGAGCGTGCCAGGTAGGTTCCACCTTTGCCGAAGCTCGAATTAAAATATCTTTTGCCAGTCGAGAGTTGAGAACGCTTGCCCAGCGGTGAGCCGGAATTGGGCCGCAGACGTCAAAATGGGCTACTTGAGCAGCGGCATGAACTCCTGCGTCAGTTCTCCCGGCAGCGTGCAGCGTTACCGGACGTTGCAGGACAGTCGATATTGCTGTTTCAATTTCTTCTTGTACTGTACGCTGGTTCGGCTGTCGCTGCCAGCCGTGAAAGTTAGTGCCGATGTATTGGATCACTAAAGCAACGCGCTGTATCGATCGGGCATCTTCGATTGGGGATTTTGGATTGTCAGTCATAAATCAAAAATCTCCAACCCAAAATTTCATTAAACCAGTTCAACGATCGCCATTTCGGAATTGTCTCCTTGACGGGGGACAGTTCGCACTACGCGGGTGTAACCCCCGTTGCGCGAGCCGTACCGTTCTGCAGCGGCCTCAAACAAGGCGTGTACTAACTGTTTGTCGTAGATATAGCCCATAGCTTGGCGGCGAGCGGCCAAGGAGCCTTCTTTTGCCAGGGTAATCATTCTGTCCGCTTCTGGGCGCAGCGCTTTGGCGCGGGCGAGAGTGGTAGTGATTTTACCGTGACGGATTAATTCGGTGGTCAGCGAGCGCAACATGGCGCGGCGCTGGTCAGCCGGTTTGTTTAGTTGGGGGACGCGACAGCGGTGGCGCATGGTAATTGGTAATTGGTAATTGGTAATTGGGCGCGGGGATAGATAGTCTGCGAACTCCGGGGGTGAATTCTGGGTTTTCAAGAACTCACCCACTTAAAATTCCGCACTTTTTTACCCGTTACCCGTTGATTAACTTTTAGCTGATTTTTCCTGCGGCAGGGTAATCCCCAAGCGTTTTTGTAAAGCTTCAATCACTTCTTCTGCGGACTTCTGCCCGAAGTTCTTGATCTCTAGCAAGTCTTCTTGGGTATAATCCAATAAGTCTGCGACTGAGTTGATCTGAGCCCGCTTGAGACAGTTGTAAGCCCGGACTGACAACTGCAATTCTTCGATCGGGATTTGGCTCGTAGGATCGGCCTCACCTGGATACTCTGGTTTGAGAGAATCGTGGGTGATGTCTTTGAGAGGGGCAAACAAATCTACCAGGATGTGGGCAGATTGACTCAGAGCTTCTTGAGGAGTCACGCTGCCATCAGTCCAGATTTCCATAATCAGCCGGTCTTTCTCGGCCGTGCCACCCAACCGAGCATCTTCAACGCTGTAGTTGACTCTGCGAATCGGCATAAAGATGGCGTCAATTTGGAGAAAATCCAAAGCCGACCCATCATCGCGACTGCGGTCTACTGCTCGATATCCGATGCCTTTTTCAATTCTGAATTCCATTTCCAGAACTGAACCGGGGGAGAGAGTCGCAATGTACTGCGATTTATCGATCAATTCCACCTCAGAAGGTAAATCGAATCGATCGGCAGTAACTGTGACTGGCCCCTCAATCCGCAACCTGCCGATTTGCGGCTGCTGGGAATGAGTTTTAAGAACCACCTCTTTCATGTTCAGGAGAATTTCCAGAACATCCTCCCGTACCCCTTCGATCGTGGCAAACTCGTGATTGACACCCGCGATGCGGACTGAAGTTACTGCCGTTCCTTCCAAATTTGACAGCAGCACTCGCCGAAGCGCATTCCCAACCGTTGTTCCCTGACCGCGATCTAGGGGTTCTAGAACAAATTTTCCGTACTGACTGCGGTCTTTGTCAGTGTTAGACTCTATACATTCAATTTGAAACTGCGCCACGGAGTGACCTCCCTTTTCCACTTTGGATTTTTGATTTTGGATTTTAGATTGCAGAGCATACCCCTGAACGGATTTCGGATTTTGGACGGACGGGGCAACAGTTGAAACCATTATTAGTTTTTGATTTTAAGCAGTTAACCATTATCCAAAATCTAAAATCTAAAATCTCAAATCGTTTTAGACTCTACGCCGCTTGGGAGGGCGACAGCCGTTGTGAGGAATCGGGGTAACATCTCTAATCAGGGTAATTTCCAGTCCCGCCCCTTGCAGAGCCCGAATTGCAGTTTCTCGACCTGCTCCGGGCCCGCTCACCATTACTTCTATTTGGCGCATTCCTTGGTCGTTGGCCCTGCGGGCTGCACTTTCTGCTGCTGTTTGAGCTGCAAAGGGAGTCCCTTTTTTCGCTCCTTTAAAGCCGCTGGAACCTGCTGATGCCCAGGATATTACTTCCCCGTTGAGGTCGGTAATAGTCACAATCGTATTGTTGAAGGTAGACTGGATGTAGCCTACCCCATTGGGTACATTCCGTTTCTGTTTTTTTGCACCAGATTTCTTGCCTGTTTGTTGTCGCGCCATATTAGTCTCTTTAACGTTTCTCTCAACTAATGTCCCGAAGCGCTAGGAGCCAGCAGCCCCCAGCGTAGTTTTTCCAAAAAGAAGTTACTTCTTGGAAGGTGCCTTTTTCTTGCCCGCAACTGTGCGGCGAACGCCGCGACGGGTTCTGGCGTTGGTACGGGTTCGTTGGCCCCGCACAGGCAGACCCAAACGGTGACGCCTACCCCGGTAAGTCCCGATATCCATCAGGCGCTTGATGTTCATTGACTCCCAGCGCCGGAGGTCTCCTTCGATTTGGTAGGTACTTTCTACGTGAGCCCGCAGAGCAGTCACGTCCGTTTCTGTTAAATCCTTGACGCGAGTGTCAGGATTTACGCCTGTTGCAGCGATTATTTTTTGGGCCCGCGACAGGCCTATTCCGTAAATGTATGTCAGACCTATTTCGACGCGCTTATCGCGTGGAAGGTCTACCCCGGCAATCCGTGCCACACTTTTGTCTCCCTAGTTTTCCTGTTTGGCTACAATGTTGAATGAGGCGGCACTTGCGTGCAGCGCCCAATCTTGCTGTTGTCTAACCTTGGCGCTGTTTGTGTTTTGGGTTAGTGCATATCACCATCACTCGACCGCGACGGCGGATGACGCGACATTTTTCACAAATCTTTTTGACAGATGCTCGAACTTTCATCTTTCTTCCTGCCTGGAGAACCCCGCTCTACCGGAACTCAGCCACGCTGGCCCGTAGAGCGGTGGGAGGAGAGGCTGGGCAAGGTGTAGGCCTCTCCTCGATTAAATTGTATAAAGTACGGGTTGTTTCTTGAAGGAGCCCGCTTGCACCCACTCCCTTTGTTGGGGTCAAATTCGCTTGCACCCAAATTTGGGCGATCGATACTTTTACCGCGTAGCAGTCACTTAGCCCTCTACGCTGGTGGGTTGTTGACGCCCTTCTCGCCAACACTACAAACGTAGCATTATAGCATAAATTTGAAGCTTTTTACCAAGTTCTCTCTAATAAAACTTAAAATTAGTTTTTAGAAAGTTTTATCTAAGCCTATTTTTTCCGAAGGCGATATGTAATTCTGCCTTTGGTCAAGTCGTAGGGAGTTAATTCGACTTTGACGCGATCGCCGGGCAAAATCTTGATATAGTTGCGACGAATCTTGCCGGAAATGTGAGCTAGCACGTTAAACCCATTATCTAGGTCAACGCGAAACATCGCATTGGGAAGAGATTCCGTCACTGTCCCTTCCATTTCAATTAAATCTTGCTTAGACAATTTGGTATTTACCTCAATTTTACATTTGATTAACTAGGAGTATCCCGGTATTGGCTTCAAAACCTATTTACCAACTAAGAATCTGCCGATTTTAGATTTTAGATGCTTCGACTTCGCAAGCGAACAAGTTTTAGATTTTAGATTGACTCCACAGAGGCATCAAATGAGCAGAAACTGCGGTCTAAAATCAGGGTTTGCGACGATGATTGTCGGTGGCTTGTATCCGTTTTGGGCGGGTCTAAGGCGAACGGGGCAATAATTCGGGCGACTCGATCGAATGCTTGACTCTAATTAACTTGTTGCTTCAGCTTTACTTGAGTAAAGTTGTGGCAAGTATAATCGAGTTCAATCCTGTTTCTAACAACCCTCACAAAACCCGATCGCACACAAAGCTCCTAGTTAACATATCTTAGCAAAATTTGGTGAGTAACAAGCTCTATTGAGAGGGTTCAAGAGTCGCCAGAGAGGGCTTGTTGCAGTTCAGCAGTGACTAATCCCATATCGCGATCGCCATCAACCGCAACTAACTGTTCGCGAGCGCTGTAAAACTCAATCAAAGGCTCAGTTTGTTCGCGATAAACTTGCAACCGGCGGCGGATCGTCTCCTCATTGTCATCCTGGCGCCCCCGCGACAATAGGCGAGTCACCAAAACATTATCAGGTACGTCCAAATTTACAGCTCTGAGATCGCAGTCCTTACCAGACGTACTTCCCTCTACACCAACATCACAGAGCAGTTTGTCAAAAAACGCTGCCTGTGCCACAGTGCGGGGAAAGCCGTCGAGAATCCAGCCTGCACTTGCATCTGGTTGATTCATGCGTTCTTGGACGATATCCATCAATAACTGGTCGGGAACCAACTCACCAGCATCCATGTAGGCTTTCGCCTGTAGGCCCAAGGCTGTTTTCGCCACCACGCAGGCGCGCAGAATGTCACCAGTAGAAATGTGCGGTATTTTCCAGAGAGCGGCTAATATTTGAGCCTGAGTTCCCTTACCTGCCCCTGGAGGCCCCATAAAAATCAGTTGCATTGCGATTACTTCACCATTCCTTCATATCGTTGGGAGATGACGTAAGTTTGAATTTGCTTAGCAGTTTCGATCGCGACACCCACTAGAATTAGCAGGGAAGTTGCACCAAAACCTCTAAAAGTTTGCACGCCGATGGCACTTTCTACAGCCGTTGGTACAATAGCCACCAGACCGAGAAATATCGCGCCCAAGAAAGTCAAACGGTTCAAAACCTTCTCCACATAATCGCTCGTTTTCTGACCAGGACGAATGCCAGGAATACTAGCGCCCATTTTCTTCAAGTTCTGAGACATATCTACAGGGTTGACAATCAACGAAGCGTAGAAATAGCTGAAGAACAGAATCAAAGTCAGATAAAACAGCGCGTAAGCCCAAGGCGCAGGCCCGTTAGGACTCAAAACATTAGCAACTTGAACCAAAAATGGGTTATTCAAAGACTGAGCGAGGAAAGAAGGCACAATCAACACCGAAGATGCAAAAATAATCGGCATCACTCCGCCTTGATTCAAGCGCAGGGGCAGATAGCTGCGACTCTCCCGATAAACCTTGCGTCCGACTTGGCGGCGGGCAGAAATAATCGGAATACGGCGAGTACCTTCCTGAACAAACACAATCCCGACAATCGTTACCAAAAATACCAGCAGCAGAACCACTACGCGACCGACAATCGCGTTATCGCCACTTTGGGCCAATTCAAAAGTTTGTCCCAAAGAGCGCGGCAAAACCGACACAATGTTGATAAATATCAGCAGCGACGCTCCGTTCCCGATGCCTCGTTCCGTCACCAATTCCGATATCCACATGACAAACATCGACCCTGCTGTTAGAGCCAAAGCAGTTTGTGCTATGAATAAGGGCGCTGGAGCTTGAGCAAAAGGGCTGACCCAAATCGCAATGCCAATGCTTTGCAGAATTGCCCAGCCCAAAGAAACGTAACGAGTAATTTGAGAAATCTTGCGCCGCCCCGCTTCTCCTTCATTTTTCTGCAAGTCTTCTAAACTTGGCAGAGCCGCGGTTAGAAGTTGCACGATAATTGAAGCATTGATGTAGGGCAAAATCCCCAGCGCAAAAATCCCCAATGCTGACAGGCCGCCTCCTGAAAACAAGTCCAAAAAGCCAATTAAAGGGCTATTTTGGACGTTTTGGGCAAAGGCAGCTCGATCGATGCCGGGGACTGGCAAGTGGACACCCAGACGCACTAAAATCAATAAGCCAAGGGTTACGAGGATACGGCCCCGCAAACCTGCAGCTTGAGCCATCTGCATGAATGTCTCTTGTGCAGTTGGCGCTTTCTCTCTACTAACGTCCATAGTTACGATTTGGGATTTTAGATTTGGGATTTTCGACTAAATCATTTTCTGATAGCAAACTTGAGGATTTGAGATTTGGACTTCTTCTCAAACCTCAAATCTTCAGGCAATTAATTCGCAATTTCCGCCTGCGGCTTCAATTTTGGTGCGAGCACCTGCGGTAAAAGCCTTGGCGCGGACTTGCAGGGGCACATTTAGTTCGCCATCTCCTAAGATTTTCAGCGGGCCATTGTCAGCGGTGACAATTTTTGCTTGGAGCAAAGAGGTGAGAGTCACTTCTGTGTTTGCTGGCAGCGATGCTAATTTACTTACATTAATGGTAGTGTACTCTTTGCGGTTCACGATCGGGAAGCTTTTGAGCTTGGGCAGGCGGCGGTAGAGAGGATTTTGGCCACCTTCAAAACCCGGTCTAGTGCCGCTACCGGCTCTAGATTTTTGACCGCGCATCCCTTTACCGGAGCTCGCGCCTTGACCGGCAGAAATACCTCTGCCTAAGCGTCGCGGGCGCTTTTGGGAGCCTGCTTTGGGTCGGGCGTCTTGCAATCTCATAGTTTTAGTAATTGGTAATTGGTAATTGGTATTTAGAGAGCCGGCGCGCAGTAGTTTTGAGTGCGTGAGTTTTGAGTTGCGGATTTTTTTGATTCTCAACGCCAGCACTTAACACTCAAAACTGACAGTTTGCCATTCCCTATGCCCTAACCGTAGAGGTTTTCTACTGGAATTCCGCGTTCTTGAGCAACTTCGGACAAGGTGCGGAGGGTGGAGAGGGCGTTGACTGCAGCTCGGGCGTTGTTCAAGGGGTTTCCAGAACCTAGCTGTTTGGCTAAGATGTTGCGGACTCCTGCTAGTTCGAGAACTGTTCGGACTGCTCCCCCTGCAATTACGCCTGTTCCGGCTGCGGCCGGACGCATCATGACTTTGGCTCCGCCGCCTGCACCGTCGATGGGGTGAGGGATGGAGTTTGCTTTGGTGAGGGGGACTTCAATGAGGTGTTTTTTGCCGTCAGCGACGCCTTTTTTCACTGCACCGATGACGTCGCTAGCTTTGCCGACTCCCACTCCAACTTGACCGCGTTCGTTGCCGATAATGACTATGGCGCGGAAGCTGAGTTTTTTACCGCCTTTGACTACTTTAGTAACGCGACGAATCTGAACAACTCTTTCTTGCCATTCGGATTCTTTTTCGCGTCCTTTGTTGTTGCTGCTGCTTTTTTTCTTGGTGCGCTGTTCTTTTTGTTCTGCCATAGTTTTGTCTTGGGGAATTGAGGATTAGTAACTGGTAGTCTGCAATGAGGAATTAACCATTAGGAATTAAGAATTTTATTGCTTCTTTCTTCCTTCTTCCTTCTTCCTTCTTCCTTTTTCCTTCTTCCTAAAAGTCTAACCCGGCTTCGCGAGCTGCATCTGCGAGGGCTTTAACGCGACCGTGGTAGAGGTTGCCTCCGCGATCGAACACGACTTTGACTATGCCAGCGCTGGAACAGCGTTTGGCAATCAACTGACCGACTTTGGTGCTGGCGCTGCAGTTGTTGCCAGAACTGAGTTCGGCTTTCAATTCTGGATCGAGGGTTGACGCGGCTACCAAAGTGTGCTGGGCGGTGTCGTCGATTACTTGGGCGTAGATGTGCTGGTCCGATCGAAATACCGCTAATCTGGGACGCTCGGCGGTGCCGAACACCTTGCGCCGCACGCGGCGGTGTCTGCGGTGGACTGATTCTTTGCGAGTAAGCTTCATGTTTACTTCTTACCTGTTTTGCCTGTTTTACCAGCTTTGCGCCGGATGACTTCGCCGCTGTAACGAATGCCTTTACCTTTGTAGACTTCAGGCGGACGCACAGCGCGGATGCGGGCTGCTGTGTTACCTACGAGTTCTTTGTCAATGCCGGAGACAATGACGTTGGTGTTGCCTTCAACTGCCATTGTGATGCCTTCTGGAGGGGGCATTTCAACTGGCTTGCTGTAACCGACGTTTAAAATCAGGTTCCGTCCTTGAACCTGTGCCCGATAACCTGTGCCGACAATTTCCAGACGGCGCTGAAAACCTTCTGATACACCTTCGACCATGTTGGCGACTAGGGTGCGGCATAAGCCGTGCAGTTGTCTGGCGACGCGAGATTCGTCTCGGCGGGTAACGAGTAAAGTCTCGCCTTCGAGTCCCATGAGGATTTCTGCTGGTATCACTCTGGAAAGTTCACCTTTTGGACCTTTGACGGCTACTTTTTGGCCGTCTAGGGTGATGGTGACTTTAGTGGGAATGCTAATCGGACGCTTGCCAATTCGCGACATATTTTTTGTCCTTTGTTTTTAGTGATTAGTGCTTGATTGTTAGTCTTTAGTTATTAGTCTTTAGCGATCGATTCTGGAGTTTGTTGCCAATAATCGGCGACTAATGACCCGCAAGAAACGGGTACTGTGCCCCGATACTTTTGAGTTGATGCTCCCAAAATGTTAGATTTTTGTTGAAACTCTCAGATTCACTGCGCTGGAGCGTCAATCTAAAATCTAAAATCGACTGACTAATGACTACCAAACATAACAAAGCACTTCTCCGCCCAAACCTTGGCGTCGGGCTTCTCTATCGGTCATAATGCCGCTGGAGGTGGAGATAATGGCGATGCCAATTCCGCCTAATACTCGGGGCAATTCTTTACGGTTCGAGTAAACGCGAAGTCCTGGTTTGCTGACTCGCTTAAGTGCGGTGATAATGGGCTTGCGAGTTTTACCTTTGTACTTTAGAGAAAGCACTATAGTTCGCTTGACCCCTTCTGGTTCTGCTTCTTCAAATTCGCTGATAAAGCCTTCATTTTTGAGGACTTGGGCGATGCTACGGGTCATTTTTGTAGCTGGAATTTGTGTTGTCTGGTGGCGCGCCATGCAAGAATTGCGAATGCGCGTCAACATATCTGCTATGGTATCGTTAGCTGCCATCTTTTGCTTCTTACTCTAGTGCTTAGTTGTCCCGGAACGGCATTCCCATTTCTTTAAGCAAAGCGCGTCCTTCTTCGTCGGTTTTTGCTGTGGTGATAATTGAAATGTCCATGCCTCGAATTTGATCGATGCTGTCATATTCTATTTCTGGAAAGATGAGCTGTTCTCTCAGGCCCAAGCTGTAGTTGCCGCGACCATCGAAGCTTTTGGGGCTGATGCCGCGGAAGTCGCGGATGCGGGGTAGTGCGAGGTTGATCAGCCGATCGAGAAAATCATACATCCGATCGGCGCGTAGCGTCACCATCACGCCGACTGGTACTCCTTTGCGGATTTTGAAGCCTGCGATCGCTTTTTTCGCCCGCGTCACCACTGGTTTTTGTCCGGTGATGATGCCAATTTCGTTGATGGATGAATCTAGTGCCTTAGCATTTTGAGATGCTTCTCCCAAACCGCGGTTCACGGTGACTTTGACGAGTTTGGGAACCTGATGGATATTAGTATATTTAAACTGATCCATCAGTTTGGGAACGATTTTTCCTTGATAAAGAACTTTGAGTTTGTCCGGCATAGTTTTTGTGTTTCGTTAACTGTCCCTGGGCTTGGTCAGGGAATTGTTCTTTGTCAGTTGTTAGTTGTCAGTTGTCAGTTGTCTTTTAAGAACTAAGGACTAAGGACTAAGGACTGATGACTAATTATCGAGGATTTCTCCGGTTTTTTTGAGTTGTCGCAGTTTGCGGCCGTCTTCACTAAATGTATAGCAGACGCGGCTGGCGATTTTCTCTTTTTCGGAATAGTGCATGACATTTGAGCTGTGAATGGGAGCCTCAAAGGTGACTATTTTTCCGGATTCTCCCTCTTGCTGGGGCTTGACGTGCTTGGTTCGGATATTTACGCCTTTAACAATTACTTTGCTGACTTTGGGATATGTCTTGAGGATTTCTCCGACTTTTCCTTTTTCTTTGCCAGTAATTATTTGCACGGTGTCGCCTGCTTTGACGTGCATTCTGTAGCGCTGCGGTTCGCTAGTTGCTTTACCCTTTTTTCCGTACATTTTAAAGTACCTCCGGGGCTAAGGAAATGATTTTAGTAAAGTTTTTGTCGCGCAATTCGCGGGCGACGGGGCCGAAAACGCGAGTGCCTTTGGGGTTGCCTTCTGGATTGATGATGACGGCGGCGTTGTCGTCAAAACGAATGCTCATGCCGCTGTCGCGACGCAAGCCTTTGCGGGTTCTGACAATGACGGCTCTGACGACATCGGATTTTTTGACTGCCATATTGGGGATGGCGTCTTTGACGACGGCAATGATGACATCGCCGACTCCGCCGTAGCGACGGTTGCCGCCTCCCAATACGCGGATGCACATTAGTTTGCGGGCTCCGCTATTGTCGGCGACATTGAGGTATGTCTGGGGTTGAATCATGGTGATTGGGGAAAAGGTAGTTTGATGCTTGCTAACTGCTAACTGTGAATTGCTAATGGATGGTCGATCGAGCTCGATCGCCAATCGCGCTTTTGAGCAATCCAGAATTAACTGTTAGCCATTTTTTGCACCGAAAATCTCAGCAACCGTCCAGCGTTTGGTTTTGCTCAAGGGGCGAGTTTCAGTGATGCGGACGCGATCGCCTGGTTTGCACTGATTTTCTTCGTCGTGAGCTTTGTACCGCTTGGTGCGGACTACGATTTTGCCGTACTTACTGTGGGAGGAGCGGTTTTCGATCGCTACTACGACGGTTTTGTCCATCTTGTCGCTGACTACTACGCCAACTCGTTCTTTAACTGCCATAGCTATCTATCTTTATTGTGCAATTGAGTTTTTTTGAACTACTGTGCGAGCTTCGGCTGCTGCTTACTCGGGGCTGACTGCGGTTGCAGCTTGCTGTGCGTCGGCTGCTTTCGATGCGGCTTTTTCGGCTTTAGCTTGAGCGTCGGCTGCGATTTGGCGCTCGCGTTCAACTGTCATTAATTGAGCCAGCCGATGTTTGGCGTGCTTGAACAGGTGAGGCTTTTCCAGGCGGCCGGTAGCTTGCTGGAGCCGCAGATCCATGAGTTGGCGCTTGACGGCTAAAATTTGCTCTGCTACTGCTGCATCGCTTAATTCTCTAGCTTCTTTAATCTTGGTCAAAGACATAATTCTGTGCTTTATCGTGAGCGATCGAAAGAGTGAAGACTTAATTGTCTAGATGCTGAAGGTCGAAGGAAAGAAAAGTTATGAATTGCCGATTTTAAATTGCTGTCGCCCTTTAAAATTCAGACCAATGCCGACCTAACTCTACCTTCGATTTTCGCTAGGACTGGCCTTCTTCGCGGCTGATGAACTTGGTTTTAATCGGTAATTTGAAAGATGCCAAACGCATTGCTTCGCGGGCTGTTTCTTCGGCTACACCGCCAATTTCAAACATGATCCGGCCTGGTTTGACGACGGCTACCCAAAACTCCGGCGCGCCTTTACCAGAACCCATCCGGGTTTCTGCTGCGCGCTGGGTGACTGGTTTGTCGGGAAAAATGCGAATCCAGATTTTACCGCCCCGGCGGATATAGCGGGTCATGGCGCGCCGTCCGGCTTCGATTTGGCGGGAGGTTATCCAGGCGGGTTCGACGGCTTGGAGCGCGAAGTCGCCAAAGCTAACTGTGTTGCCGCGGGTGGATTGACCGCTCATTCGCCCGCGCTGTTGTTTGCGGAATTTTGTTCTTTTAGGGCTTAACATGGCTTTGGGAGTTGGGATTTTGGTATTTGGTAATTGGTAATTGGCAATTGGTAATTGGCAATTGGTTTTAAATGACAATTGACCATTGCAACTAACAGTTAACAATTAGCTAGCCTTCGTTCGATCGATCTTCAAAGTTCTGGCGACGGCGCTTTTGTTTAGTCCGGGGCACTGCTGCATTTGGTGCAGATTCTTGTTCTTGTCCGGGAATAATTTCGCCTTTGAAAACCCAAACTTTAATGCCCAGAATACCGTAGATGGTTTGAGCGGTGCAGTAGGAGTAGTCGATGTCGGCCCGCAGCGTGTGCAAGGGGACTCGGCCTTCGCGCGTCCATTCGGTACGGGCGATTTCTGCGCCGTTTAGCCGTCCGCTGACTTGAATTTTGATGCCTTGGATGCCGACTTTTTGGGCGCGGGTGATTGCTTGGCGGACTACTCGGCGGAAGGATACGCGCCGTTCTAGTTGCTGGGCAATGTATTCTGCGATCAGTGTGGCATCGGCGTCTACGCGCTGAACTTCGACGACGTTGATGCGAATTTGGCGGTTGTTACCGAGTAGCTGTTGCAAACCGACGCGCAAGGTTTCGATACCTGCTCCGCCGCGACCTACGACAACGCCCGGTCTGGCGGTGAAGACTTCTAGGTCGATTTGATCGGCTTTCCGTTCAATTCTGACTGAGGAAATGCCAGCATTGCTGAGGGTTTTGCGGACGTACTTGCGGATTTTGTAGTCTTCTTGCAAGAGTTCTGGATAGTTCTTCGGGTCAGCAAACCAGCGAGAGCGGTGCTCTTGGGTAATGCCGAGACGAAAACCAATTGGATGTATTTTTTGGCCCATAATATTTGATTAGTTAATTGGGAAAAAGGTAATTGGTAACTGGGAATAAGTTCGAGGGAAGTCGGAAGAAGGAAGATGTAAAAAACAACTATCTGCGACTCCGTGATTTCCGTGCTTTGAGGAAAAGCTAATTGGCTATCGCCTATTTTTTCAACTTTAAGCTGTTTATTACCTATTACGTTTTTCCTAGGTTTAGTCTTCTAGGATCGGAGCAACTATTACGGTGATGTGACAAGTTGGCTTGCGGATTTGGTAGGCGCGACCTTGAGCGCGGGGTCTGAAGCGCTTGAGGACTGGACCTTGGTCTGCGTAAGCTTGAGAGACTACTAGCTTACTTTTGTCTAATCCTGCGTTGTGTTCGGCGTTGGCTACTGCCGATCGCAAAACTTTGACGATCGGTTCGCAGGCGCGGTAGGGCATGAATTCGAGTAAAATCAGGGCTTCTTGGTAGCTTTTGCCGCGAATTTGGTCGAGGACTCGGCGTACTTTGAAGGGGGATGACCGAATGTAACGGGCGATCGCCTTAATTTCGGATGTGGTATCTATAACCATTTCGATTTGGGTAAGTTGGTAATTGGTAATTGGGAAAAAGGTAATTGGTAATTGGGAAAAACTTTTTCCAGTTACCTATTACCTGTCACCTAATTTGGCTATCTTTTTGCCTTTTTATCGCTGTGACCTCTAAAGGTGCGAGTCGGGGAGAATTCTCCGAGTTTGTGACCTACCATTTGGTCGGTGAGGTAGACTGGGACGTGCTGTCTGCCGTTATGAACTGCGATCGTGTGACCTACCATTTGAGGCAGGATTGTGGAAGAGCGCGACCAAGTTTTAATTACTTGTTTTTTGCCTTCGGCGTTGAGTTTTTCAATTTTTGTGAGCAGGTGATCTGCTACAAAGGGGCCTTTTTTTAGCGATCGAGACATGGTTTTTTTAGTAAGTCATTAGTCATTAGTCATCAGTCATTAGTCATTAGTCATTAGTCATCGGTACTTTTTTGTTAATTAGTTTGCAGTTAACAACAAAAGGACTGATGACTGCTGACTGATGACTAACTTTGTCTGCCGCCCTTGCCGCGCTTGGAAGATTTGCGGCGGCGACGGACGATTAAAGAGTCGCTGCGCTTTTTCTTTTTTCGAGTTTTGGCACCCAATGCTGGTTTACCCCAAGGTGTGACGGGCCCAGAGCGTCCGATGGGCGCTCTGCCTTCGCCACCGCCGTGCGGGTGATCTACCGGGTTCATGACGCTACCGCGAACGGTTGGTCTGCGGCCTTTCCAGCGGGTGCGGCCTGCTTTACCGAGGCTGATGTTTCTAGCGTCTGTGTTGCCAACTTGACCGATGGTGGCGTAGCAGTCGGCGCGGACTTTGCGCTGTTCGCCGGAGGGCAGTTTGAGGGTGACGTAGGTACCTTCTTTTGCCATTAGCTGAGCGCTGGAGCCTGCGGAACGGACGATTTGTCCGCCTTTTCCGGGTACTAGCTCTACGTTGTGGATGCTGGTACCGAGGGGGATGTTTTTCAGGGGTAGGGCGTTGCCGATTTCGATCGGCGCGTCTGGGCCTGAGACTATTACTGTACCGACGGCTAAGTTGAGCGGGTGCAGGATGTACCGTTTTTCGCCGTCTTTGTAGAAGACTAGGGCGATGCGGGCGTTGCGGTTGGGGTCGTATTCGATCGACTTGACGGTAGCAGGAATGCTGTGTTTGTCGCGCCGGAAGTCGATGTCTCTATAAAGCCGTTTGTGACCGCCTCCCCGGTGGCGACAGGTGATGACGCCTCGGTTGTTGCGGCCTTGTTTGGTGTGCTTGTTGCTGGTTAGAGACTTTTCGGGTTCTGACGTGGTAATTTCAGCAAAGTCCGAGACAGTTTTTTCTCGGGTGCTGGATGTATAAGGTCGGTAAGAACGAATGCCCATAATCGATTTTAGATTTTAGATTTTAGACTTGGGATTTTAGATTTTAGATTTGGGATTTTAGATTTGGGATGATCTGTTAACCTTGCTGTTTCCTGGATTGGGAATTTGCACGAGCTAACTGCAATCTAAAATCTAAAATCTAAAATCCAAAATTGGCTAAACTTCTGGGAATAGCAGTTTGCGGATCGACTCTCCGTCTAGCAAAGTTACGGTTGCTCGCTTGTAACAAGGTTTAAAGCCGACGAATTTACCAACTCGACGCTTTTTGCGCGGCGGGTTTTGGGTATTTACGCCGATGACTTTGACCTTAAATAGCTCTTCGATGGCTGCTTTGATTTGAGGCTTGGTCGCTTTGGGGGCTACGTCGAATGTAAATTGATTTAATTCCATCATTCTGGTAGCTTTCTCGGTGAGAATCGGACGCTGGATCAAATCTGCGTAGTCGCGGGGGTCGATTTTACTCACCGTAAATCTCCTGAATTTTTGTTATGGCGGTAGAGGTGACAATGATTTTGTCAGCCGCGAGAACGTCGTAAACGTTCAGGGAAGTTGCCAAGATGACGTTGACTAATTCGATGTTGCGTCCTGACAAATAGACGTTTAGTTGCGGTTCTGGCAAGATTAACAGAACTTTTTTATTTGGGTCGATGCCCCAACGGGCGATCGCGCTCAGCAAGTCTTTGCTTTTCGGTCTCGGAAATTGCTCTGCAAATTCTTCAACCACAATCAGGTCTTCGGTACGACTGAAGAATGCTGTCCGCAAAGCGAGACGGCGTTCCTTTTTGTTCATTTTGACTTCAAAGTCTCTGGGTTTTGGCCCAAATATGACACCGCCGCCCCGCCACAGCGGAGAACGGATCGAACCGGCTCTGGCTCGACCGGTGCCTTTTTGACGCCAAGGTTTGCGGCCGCCACCTCTAACTTCCGATCGAGTTTTGGTGCAAGCATTTCCTTGACGGGCGTTATTCAGTTGCCGCGTCAATGCTCTGTGAACGATGTGAGACGCATTTTCTTCTTTGGCTACGCGCAGTTCTAAAGTTGTTTCCCCAACTTCTTCGCCTTGCCAATTTCGCACTACACAATTAACCATATCTTTTGTCCTTTGTCTGTTGTTAGTTGTCTGTTTTTTAGTTGTCGCTTTGTCGCTTTGTCACTTTGTCGCTTTGTCGCTTTGTCAGCTTTAAGTTTTTGGCTCTTAGTTCTTCTTGCTACTCGCCCGCCAACCACTATCTACTGACTGCTGACTGCTGACTGCTGACTGCTGACTAACGTCCTACTTTTTTCTCAGGCACAACATTGACTAAGGCGCCAGGTTTGCCGGGAACTGCTCCCTTAATTAGCAACAAATTCTGCTCTGCATCCACCCGGACAATTGTGAGTTTGCGGACGGTGACTTGAACGTTGCCCATACGTCCCGCCATTCTTTTACCGGGATAGACGCGGCCGGGAGTTGTTCCAGGTCCGATCGATCCAGGTTCGCGGTGATTTTTGGAACCGTGAGACATGGGGCCTCGTTTGAAGTTGTGGCGCTTTTGAAAGCCTGCAAAACCTTTACCGATGCTTGTACCGATGACATCTACTATTTGTCCCGGTGTAAAGCTATCTGCTTTTAGTTGTTGACCTAATTCAAAGGAACTGGTGTCTTCCAATCGGTATTCGTGCAAGTGGCGCAATGGAGTCGCCCCCGACTTGGCAAGGTGTCCCAATTTTGGCTGGTTGAGAGCCTTCGGCTTAACGTCGCTGTATCCAACTTGAACGGCACCGTAGCCGTCAGTTTGTTTTGTTTTGATTTGAGTTACTGTACAAGGCCCTGCTTGAATGACGGTGACGGGGATTGCTCTCCCTTCTTCGTCAAACACTTGAGTCATGCCTAGTTTTGTACCAAGAATGCCTACAGACACGGATTTTTTCCTTTTATTTACGCAAGAGGTTTCGGATTGAGAATTTTTTTACGTCAATCCGCTTGCTCTTGTGCAGAAACATTTATTTCAGTGTTCCTGCAATTAACTGTTATCAACCAACAGCTTTCCTCGGTGTTTAAAATTTGAGTTTTAAATTTGGGAGCGAGCTTGTGGAAGTCTTGCAAGGGTTGAGATGCGCGGCTTTTTACCCGATCGCTCTCCGAGTCTTGTCTCGGTCTTGCTTGTTTGCGCCAGGACTTGAGCGGCAAGCTACTCAGTATCCTTGACGGCGACAATTCACAATAGTATATGAAGTGTTTGCCGTTTGTCAAGGCCGCGAGCATAAGTTGATGAATTAACCACCGGTGGCCGGAAACCGGAAATTTTTTAACGACAATACTTTGGTCAAACCGTCAATCAGATTGAAAAACCCGGTTTTTTGATTCGGATCGTCCCGGACTAAACTTTTCGCCTCAGCTTGAGGATTTATAATACTCCAAGCTCGCAATTGGCGATCGACCACATTTAAAACAGCAGGCAAGACAAATTTATGGGACTGATTACGACTGGTTCGGATATGATTCGGGATTTGGAAAAGTCGGGGTCGCTAGCCCTGTACGTTCCTTTAGAGGGAGGATTTGAGGGCCGTTACCTGCGGCGGCTGAGGGCTGCGGGCTACGGTGCCCATACAATTACGGCGCGGGGCTTGGGCGATTTGGCGATGTATTTGACGGGGGTTCACGGAGTGCGGCCGCCGCATTTGGGCAAAAAAACTACTGGCAATGAAGGGGCTGTCGGTTATACGTACTACCTGCCGCCGATGTTGAAAACTCAATTAGACAATTTGCCGCCGAAAGCAAAAGGACTGGTGCTGTGGATTATTGAAGGGCAGGTTTTGTCGAGTCAGGAAGTTGAGTATTTGACTGTTTTGCCGACGTTAGAACCGCGAGTTAAAATAGCAGTGGAGATGGGGGGCGATCGAGTTTTTAGCTGGAAGCCGCTTACAGAAGCTTTAGTTACAGCTTAAATTCTGCTATTTGCGATCGCAAATCAACTAAAAAACGCAGCGAGCAACGAAAGCTCAACAGCTTCGGCTCGCTGGTTTTCTTCTTTTTTGGAAAAAATTTAATTAACAGGAAAATCTTATGCTTCAGAACCGCGATTATACAATCATCATTGACAAAAGCGGCAGTATGTACACCAAAGATCGGACTGGCGGTAAAAGTCGGTGGGCGCTGATCCAAGAATCGACGATCGCCCTAGCGAATAAATGCGAAGAACTTGACCCAGACGGCATCACCGTTTATGTGTTTTCCGGTCGTTTCAAGCGCTACGACAACGTAACATCAGCTAAAGTCTTGCAAATATTCCAAGAAAACGAACCTTCGGGGAATACAAATTTAGCTGCGGTACTGCTAGACGCTCTAAACAGTTATTTTCAGCGCAAAGCATCCGGTAAGACCAAGCAAAATGGGGAAACAATATTAGTGGTGACGGACGGGGAACCGGACGATCGCAAAGAAGTGATGAAAACGATTATAGAGGCTTCGCGGAAGATCGATCGAGATGAAGAGTTAGCAATTTCTTTCATTCAAGTAGGGAATGCGCCGGAAGCTACTAAATTTCTCAAAATATTAGATGACGAACTGCAAAGCGCTGGGGCTAAATTTGATATCGTTGATACTGTGACGATGGAGGATCTTGAAGACATGACGCTGACGGAAGTATTGCTAAATGCAATAACTGATTGAAGAATCGGGGAAATTTCGCGCGATTATATTTGTGGCTGGTTGCTGGGCAGCATTTTTTAGAGGGTTTTAAGTTATGGAATCGATCGATCGCCTGTTAGCTGAACTTAAGGCAGAATATCAAGCATCTCAAAAACTTCGCGAGGTACAAAGTCAGCCGTCAGTGGAAGCACAACCGCTTTCGCAACCAGCAGCAGTGCCGTCAAATAAAACATCAAAAACAACAAATATCAATTTGTATCCTGGTGCTTTAGAGAAGGATTTAGCTGAAATTAAGGCTGAATGCGAAGCACAAAATAAAAATCAGGAAGTTGCTGCACAAAAACCGCTTAAGTCTCCGCAAAAAGTAGAAAATAAAGCTCAGGAAGTGACTGCACTAGCACCGCAACCCCCAGAAAAGATTGTGCAGTCAGAGCTAGACATCCAAACCCGCAGACAGAAGGTTAGGCAAGCTCAAGTTTGGCTGAAAAATTTGGATAAGAATTCCGATGAGAGATATTGGTTCGATCAGTTTGCTTTTAAGTATAGTTCGAGGATAGATGCGGCGATCGACTATTTACAAGTTGTGGACGAGTTTGATTGAGCGATCGAACTTAAACATTGCCTAATTGTCTCCAAGACTGAGTTCGAAAGGCTGTCTAATTCATACCCACCCTCTAAACCAAACATAACCCTCGGTGTAATTTCTAGACTGTATTGCGTAAGTGCAGCATAGTCTTGGGGCTGTAGATTTATTTTAGACAGTAAATCGGCTTGGTTGGCATCGTAGCCTGCGCTGACAATAAGCAAATCTGGGCAAAAGTTATGGAAAAAGGGGAGAACTTTGGTTTCAAACAATTGATGGTACTTTTGTATAGTGCTACCTGGGGTTATGGGGAGATTCAAAATGTTGTTAAATTTGCCCTGTTCTTGTGATTTTCCTGTGTGCGGATAACCCGGCGATTGATGAATCGAACAGAACGCGATGTTGGGGTAATTTTCTACAGCAGCTTGGGTTCCATTGCCATGATGGACATCCCAATCTAGAATGCCAACACGCTTGATGTTCTCATTAGTAAGTGCGTAAATAGCGGCAATGGCTGCGTTGCAGAAAATGCAAAACCCCATGCCTTCATCTGGGAGTGCATGATGTCCTGGAGGTCTTGCTAAAACGAAAACAGGTTTTCCTTGCATCCAAACTCTATCAACCCCATCTAACCAAGCATTCACAGCCAGCTCCGCCACTTCAAAGCTTTTCGGAAAAATCTGGGTTGACTCAAAGCAGCCCCAACCTCTTGCAGAATAAGCACTCACCAAGTCGATGTAGGTCATGGAATGAACCCGTTTAATCGCCTCGATTGCATTTCTGGAGGAAGAAGGCTCGACCCATTCAATTAAGTTGGCAACTGTTGAGGCTTTTAATCTATTTATAATTGCCGTAAGTCGCTCGGGCTGTTCGGGGTGCATGTACCCGGTTTGATGTTCGAGGAATTGCGAGGAGTAGATGATGGTAATCATTTAGTCACAAGCCAAAATAATGCGTCTCGAATTATATCATAAGAAGGCTTAAGCTCTGGCTTATAAACTAGAGCTTGGCTCGATCGCCGAGTTCCTTAAATTTAACTGTTGTCCTCCTCCCGAAGATCGTTTTTCTCAACGAATCGCCCCAGATACAGATTGATAAAATCTTCCGCAGCAGCTTCATCAATATTTCCTAAAGCTTTGACTATTTCCGTTACCGCTTCAGCTAGAGGATCGCTGACTTCGTTCACCCACTGGTAAACAGTAGATCGATTAATGCCCATTGTCACCGCGAGGCGATTTTGGCTGATACCGTAAGTTCCTAAGACTTGCCTGAGTGCTTTTCCTGCTTTTCCCATGCCTCCAATCATCTCAGAGGATTTTAACGACGTAAATGTTTGTAACTATAAACATCAAGTAAGGTATGATGTTTGTAGTTACGAACATTATTTGGTTAGAAACTTGGTAAAACCCTATGTCAGAGAAATTACCTGCACAAGCCGATGGCTCCCCTGCTAGCCTTGTCGCCGACGCTTTAACGATAGACGGCCGGCCGGCAAACCGAATGATTTTGCTCGGCGATCCCAAATGGGTTAAGGGCATCATCCACCGCTTGCACAGTTTGGGGATAGCCGAATTCGGATCGTGGAGCAAGTTGACACGAACTCGCAACCCAGGAGAAGTCATCAGCATCCTGAAGCGTTCCAGAGGACAAGATCGAGCTTGAGAAAATGCCCGTCTCACAGCTAGCTTTGAAGCGGTAAAAACCTCTCCCCAACCCCTAGGCTTGCAAACAGAGGGGTTGGGGGGGTTAGGTTTTATTCTTTGCCTGGGCCTACAATTCCTGTTACAGTATCTTTTGGAACAGACGTAGGATTCAGCAGAAATGAAGCTGCTGTTTTTGCTGTGATTTCAGATAGCTGAATTTGTGTAAACTCAACAATACCTTCGGCTATAAAAGAATCTCTCAACTCAGCTTTTTCTCCGCTGTTAAAAACTGTTTCATAAAATACTTCGCGAATCCCTGCAGAAATGATTAATTTCAAACAATAAATGCAGGGTTCTAAAGTCACGTAAATGCTAGATCCTGCCGTAGATATCCCGTGTTTGGCCGCTTTGGCGATCGCATTTGCTTCAGCGTGCACCGCCCGCGACGGCAAAGTTTTGCTGGCGTCGCAACTGCTTAAA
This sequence comes from Microcoleus sp. CZ3-B2, assembly GCF_036705055.1. Classification (NCBI taxonomy): domain Bacteria; kingdom Bacillati; phylum Cyanobacteriota; class Cyanophyceae; order Oscillatoriales; family Microcoleaceae; genus Microcoleus; species Microcoleus sp. CZ3-B2. The sequence continues at coordinate 70,545 of NZ_JAUBTN010000012.1, forward strand.
CCCGGATAGCAAAAGCCTTGAGTCGTACAGTGTACCGAACCTGACGGCGAACCGTTGTAACCCGTGGCTAAAACTTGCCTGTCTTTAGCAATTACTGCGCCGACGGGAAAAGCCAGACAAGTCGATCGAGTAGCAGCTAATTTTGCTAACATTAAAAAGTATTCGTCCCAATTTGGTCTGTGAGGGGGTTCGTAATTGTCTGGTGTATTGTTCATTTAAAATCTAGAATGAGAACTGTATTGAAACGAGAAATTTATTGTCATAGTCCAGTTGAGCCAAATCCCTTATCTCCCCTAGAACTCGAACTTAACATTTTAATCTCTTCAATTTCCACACGAATTACTGGCGCTATTACCATTTGAGCAATTTTCATGCCTCTTGTCACTTGAAAGGAAGTTTGACCGTGATTGATTAAGATGACTTTGATTTCGCCTCGATAGCCTTCATCTATGGTTCCTGGTGCATTGAGTACAGTGATTTGGTGCTTGAGAGCTAAACCGCTTCTGGGACGGATTTGAGCCTCCGTTTTTTCTGGTAATTCTATTGATATTCCTGTATGAATTAACTGGCTTTCTCCCGGAGAAATTTCTAATTCATCTATAGAAAACAAGTCTAGTCCAGCATCGGAATGATGGGCATATTTGGGAATTATGGCTGAGTCATGCAGTTGCAGGATTTTTAGTTTCATTTTGTTTTGTGAGTGGAAGGAAGAAGGAAGAATAATAACACAGAAAAGTTTTTAGCTATCCCAACTTCAGTTGTATCGGAATGATTTAACCGCTCTTGGCGCAGAGGACACAGAGGAGGAGAAGAGAGAGATGAATAATTTCTATGATGGCAATTATTACGGCGCTAGTCTGGCTTTTCCCAGACGAGTAGCTGTGTACCACTTGGCAATGTCCGGTGCCCAATTCTCAAAGTGAGGCCACATCATTTCGCAGAGTTTTTGAATTTCTAGTTGAGCATTTTTCTTGTTTCTTAAGTCGGCAAAATGCAGGAAAGACCTCAAATTGAAACTGACTACAAAATGCTGGCGGTAGTCAAAGGGTAATTTGCCTCTGGCGTGTTCCTCCGACATCCCGCCGTCGAAGTCAATTTTGTAACGTTTAGCGGCTTCTAGACACCACTCTAAATCTTTTTCTCTTTGTTCGGGTGAATAGTAATATTTTTTGCCTTCGCGATCGGTATAATAATCTACTGGACGCAGGTAAAAAATATCTTCGATATCTTTTTTACCGACAGCGGCATCAAGAAATTGATTTCCCGTGTAGCGTAGAGATTGAACATCAAATGATACTCCGACACGATGAGTCCTCGCCTGCTGCATGACACTGTGGGGAAAGTACCCGCAATTGAAGATAATTTGGGGATGCTCTAGGGGGCCGTAATGCCCACGATCGCCCGCTAGGAGTCGCTTAACAATTATTTCGCCACATTCTGCCTCAGACGGCCACGAATCCCGCTCGTCAAATACAAAGTTCTCAGTATAGTCTTGATGGAGTGCAGCATAAACTACTTGCTGAGGATTTGGTGTTTGAGAAATAACTTCTACTCTGAATCTCTCCATGATATTTTATTTGTGTTCCCAACAGTAGTTTGAAATTGCAACATCCTAGATTGTTTCATATAATAGCATTTATGGCAAGTTATTTTTATGCTAATAATTCGTTAGTTAATGTAGCTAATTTTTGGGTTACTCGCAGTATAGCTTGGGAATAGGGGGCTTCGGATGATGTGCCGATCGCCCTAGCAGGTGACAAGGGTGCATCGCACTATAACAAAAAGCATTTTTTGTTGTAGTTATAGTAATATTGCTGTAGATAGGTTCTAAGGTCTAAAATTTTGTTTGAGCGGAATTTTAATTACAAACTCCGTGCCTTCTCCAGATTGTGAATTGCAACTTAAAGTACCCTGATTGACCATACTGGGATTTTTCGGTTAACAACAGTTGAGTTTGTGCGGGGGCCGATCGCCTTTGGGACATCACCAATCATCTGTATGCTGCCCCAACACAGCTCGTTTGCTGAAAGTCTTTTACAGCGAGATCCTTCACCGGAATTGAAATCACAAACTCTGTACCTTCACCTAAATTTGAGTTGACTTCTAAAGTTCCAGAGTGTTTCTGGACTACGATTTGACGGGCGATCGCCAATCCTAGCCCTGTTCCTTGGCCCACGGCTTTGGTTGTAAACAGATGATCGAAAATTTTTTGCTTCACATCAGGAGTCATGCCAATCCCATTATCTTGAATTCGGATCGCCACCCGATCTTCCGACAATTGGGTTTTGACAGTAATTTGGTTGTGGTTGGCTTTGATCTGAGCAAAACTGCATCCTTGATTTGATTCCTCAACGGCATCGATCGCATTTGCCAACAGATTCATAAATACCTGATTCAACTGTCCCGCAAAGCATTCTACTTTTGGTAAATCACCATAGTCTGTGATGACTTTAATTTCCGGGCGAGATTCATTGGCTTTGAGGCGATGCTTGAGAATCAAGAGCGTGCTGTCAATGCCCTCGTGGATATCGAAAAAAATAGGGCGATCGCAATCAGAACGCGAGAAGGTTCTTAAACTGGTGCTGATCGTGCAAATACGAGCGACTCCTTGTTCCATCGAATCCATCAACTTAGGTAAATCTTCTTGCAAGTATTCCAAGTCTATTTCCTCCACTACTTCCTGTAGTTTTGCACTCGGATGAGATAGTTCTTGCTGGTATAAATCGATCAGTTGAAATAAATCTTTAATATAGTCTTTAGCAGGTTTGAGATTGCCAACCAGAAAGCCGAGCGGGTTATTAATTTCGTGTGCGACACCCGCCACTAAATTACCCAAAACAGACATTTTCTCGCTGTTGATTAACTGAATTTGAGATTGTTGGAGTTGTGTGAGTGCGGCTTCTAAATCAGCGGTTTTTTCAGCTACACGCTGTTCTAGATTTTTGGTTAACTGCCGTAGCTGCAAATGAGTTTTCACCCGTGCTAACACCTCAATTTCTTGAAAGGGTTTGGTGATGTAGTCCACAGCACCTAATGCAAATCCTTTCAACTTACTCTCAGCATCGGAGAGAGCGGTCATAAAAATGATAGGAATGCTGGCTGTTGCGGGATCTGCCTTCAGACGCTGGCAGGTTTCAAAGCCGTCAATTCCTGGCATTTGAACATCAAGCAAGATCAAATCGGGAGGATAAGCTCGGACTCGCTTCAGAGCGCGATCGCCGTCGATCGCGGTTGCTACTTCATATCCCGCATCACTTAAGGTTTCACAAACTACTTCTAAGTTCGCAGGGGTATCATCCACCACCAGAATTAATTCTGGACTAGACATCTGTTTTCTCCTCTGTCAGGTATTGTTTCAGCAATTCTTCAATTTCTTCGGCTTTAAATTGCTTAGCAAGATTAATAATTTGTGAGGCAAAACCAGCGTAATGAGGGTTGGATTGAGCAAGATGCTCTGTGTATTCTCGCAGCCGTTTTAAGTTGCCTTTTTTTGCCAGATTTAGCAATTCATTTATCTGTACAATGTCAGGAATTATTATTATTTCTGGCTTTTCTAAAGTAGTCGTCAAAGTGGATGCTTTAGACTCGTTGGATACTTGAATTTCATATTTCCAATTTAATTCTAAATGAGTGGCTAAAAGGTTGAATAATTCACTGACATTCACTGGTTTGTCGAGGAAATCATTTCCCCCTGCATCTAAACTCATCTGTCGGTCTGCTGGTGCCACCGATGCAGAAGAGACAATAATCTTCTGGTGTCGCAAATTATGTTCGCTGCGAATTTGTTCGAGCAGTTCAAAGCCGTTCATGACTGGCATCATCAAGTCTGTAATCGCTAAATCTGGTGGAGACTGTCGAATTTTTTTCAATGCTTCAAGTCCATTGTCGGCCTCAGTCAGCAGGAATCCAAGTGGCTCTAGCAAGTTGACGAGAACGGCTCGGTTTTCCCAACGATCGTCTACTACCAGAATACTGCGTCGTTCTCCTTCATAACCAATAATTTGTTTTCCAGTTGCGATCGAGTTTTGCTGTGCCCAATCGGTAGCGATCGCCAGTTCCACCTCAAAAAAGAAATTACTACCAACTCCGGGTTGGCTTTTAACTTGGATTTGTCCGTTCATGAGTTGGACAATTCTTTGAGCGATCGCCAGTCCTAAACCGGTACCCTCGGATTGGCGCTGGCGATCGCCAACTTGTTCAAAAGCCTGAAAAATTTTATCCAATTGCTCAGGTGCAATTCCCAAACCGGTATCTTCGACTTGAAATCCGATTCTGGGAGCGGACGGATTGGCATGATTATCAATGACGTTAACCTTAAGCTTAACATAACCTTGGTCGGTGAATTTAATCGCATTTCCTAGCAAATTGAGCAATACTTGGCGCAGCCGTTTTGCATCAACAAACATCCCTTCAGGCAACTGGGGATCGGGATCGTAAACGAAATTAATGTTTTTTTGGTCAGCACGAATGCGACAGATTTCAGCGACACCTTGAAGGAATGAGGGAAAGTGAATCGCTTGAGGTGTAAGTTCTAGTTTGCCCGCTTCAATTTTGGACAAGTCCAACACATCTTCGATCAGCCCCAGCAAATGATTTCCGCACTGGTGCATGATTTCTACCCCATGACGTTCTTTCGCTGGCAACGCGGTGCTGCGTTGGAGGATTTGAGCGTAGCCCAAAATACCGTTGAGGGGAGTGCGGAGTTCGTGGCTCATGTTGGCAAGAAATTCACTCTTTGCTTTGTTGGCATTATCTGCTACTTGTTTTGCAGACTGGAGTTCGGCGGTGCGTTGTTCAACTCGCTGTTCTAGCTGTTGGTTAGTTTGCTCTAGGGCGGTGAAGGAATCGCGCAATTGCTGCGCCATGCGGTTAAAGGATTGAGCAAGCACATCCAGTTCTTTAACACCAGAGGCTGCGACGTTTTGGTCAAGTTTTCCTTCGGCGATCGCCGACGATGCCTTACCGATCTGCAAAATTGGTCTAGCAATCCAGCGCGAGGTGTAGATACCCAAAACCGTTGCTAATCCTAATGCGCCCAAGCACAGCCAAATCCTGTTGACTGTGTTGGCATTAATTCGTCCCATAAAATCTGATTCGGGCATGGCGACGACTACCAGCCAGTCCAATCCCCATTCATCCTGCCAGGGAGTTACTTGAACAAACTCCCGCTGACTCTGGAGTCGAAAGTCTAGCTGCTGAACAGTTTTAATGCTTTTGAGATCGCCGAAGCGATCGCCTAGATGCTTCGACGTAGCTTGAATTAAAACGTCCTGACTCTCAAAACCTCGCAGTCGCTGAGGTTTGCCGTTTGTCACCGAAAATACGGGCGCATCGCTAGAGGTGGCAACGAGTAATCCGTTGCGTTCGAGAATGAACACTTTGCTGGATTTACTAACATTAATTTCACGTAAAAAGTCACTAATTTGTGAAAGGCGCTGTTCCACTCCCACACTGCCGATCAACTGATTATTCTTGTCATAAATGGGGCGACTCGTGGCGATCGACAGCGGGTAGTTATTAGTCTCCCATTGATAGATTTCGCTCCACCCAGGCTTGCCAGTCTCGGCACCTTTAGCGTACCAGCCTTCCTTCTGGAACTGATACGCTTTGGTGGTTTCAAACATTTTAGTTGGCTGGCTTCGGTCATTCGTCATGTAGTTGTACAAATCAGGATTGCCGTAGCGCTTAGGTAAAACCAGGCTAATCTCAGGATTGCCGTGGTTGAGAATGGTTGACTCGCGGTAATATCCCGATGCGATAAAGTCCCCCGTTTTAGAACCGTAGAGGATATAGCCAACGTTGTAGGTTTTTACCTGCTTTGCAAAGAATTGAGCGAGGCGATCGGCATCCTGTAAGTTCAACAATCCCAAGTCAATTTGCTCGCCGTTAATTTGAGTCAAATTGCGGGTTGCAGCCGCATAGCTGTCGAGGTGTCGATCTACACGGTTACTCACCTCCCTTTGCAACTTAGTCGCTAGTTCATTCACTGCTGTTTGTCCGTTTCGCAGCGACAGATACCCTGTCAATCCTACCACCGCGAAAATTTGTACGACAAAGGGAACAACCAGACAGCTTCGCAGGGAAACCTTTCTAAAGGCTGGAGTAGCAATTGGGGATTTAGAGAGCATAATTTTCCACAGAGTAAATATATATAGGCTTTCTCAGAAAGATGAGCTACTATCCGGCATTGGGCATTGGCCCGCGCAGGGCATTGGGCAAACAGGGCAAACAGGGCATTGGGCGGAGCGAAGCGGAGGGATTGGCCCGCGCAGGGCATACCTCACCACGCTTGAGAACCGTTATAGTGGCCCAGAGACGGTCATTGGCTCCGCTCCGTTAGTAGAAAATTTCTATTTTTTTTGAGGACAATAATAATTTATTCTAACAAATTATTATTGCCAATAATTCGCTAACTGCGATGCTAAAACCTGGAAGTATAATCTGGGTATTAACAACTTCATTCGCATTAAATAAACGCCAGCCTTGACCTGCTGCATTCACAAATACTAATCTCGCTTCAGGAAATAGCAGCCAGACTTTCTGACAGCCAGATTCCAAATATTCCTGAGCTTTCGTAAATAAGTCTTCGCCGCTGTTTTCCGGCGAAGCAACTTCTGCTATCAGGGGAAAACTTTGGGAAAATGCTGTAAAATTGCCTGATGGTGGGAGCAGTTCGGGAGTGATGTAAGCGACATCGTGACGGCGGTGTTGTTTGGCAGTTCGGCAAAGTGTTTCTGTAAAAACTTCTCCTCCCTGTCCGTTGGAGTCTTTGTTAATTCTCCAGTAACGGGCTAATTTAGATTGAGCTAAACCCTGTTTAAATTTCATGCCTGTTTTCTCCACTAAATTACCGTCAATTCACTTTATTCTCTCCGGCGGGTTGACGAAAGATTCTTCTAAAGATATAATGTTTTGCGATTGTATTTTCGTAAAATTTTCGGAGTCATTTTGAGGTTTTTTTGATAAGATTAAAGTAGTTGTCATCGTGATTGCGTCGCTTTACTCAAACATTCACGTCAATACTTTGACTCAACAAATACTCTATTGCAATGATACTCTCAAACCGTTTTTCTGAAGCCCCGATCTATGCCGCCGAATTGCACGCAACTCAAATTCGCAAAGGTTCCGGCGTTCGGTATATTGCCCATTTGTTAGGTACTGCTAGTATAGCTTTAGAATATGGGGCTTCTGAAGATGAGCCGATCGCATCGCAGCTTTGCTTCACGATGCGATCGCAGATGGAGGCGGCCCCACCACCCGCGAAGCCATCCGCCGCCGGTTTGGCGATACTGTGACAGCGATCGCATTCTTATAGCTTCTAGCTCGGTCAAATTGGTCTCGGCGGCTGATAAACTTTATAATGTGCGATCGATCCTGAAATATTCCCGTCAGTCAATTAGGCGATACTGTTTGGGAACGCTTCAAAGGCAAAAAAGAAGGTTCTCTCTGGTATTATCGTTCGTTAGTAGAAGCATTCCGCCAAGCTGAGTTAACGCCGCTCGTTGAAGAATTAGACCGCACAGTTTTAGGATTAACCAAGCTTTATGAATACAAAAAGTAAAAATTAACAACCAATAACTAATAACCAATAACTACTAACAAATGGCCAACGTTCGCTTAGAAAATATTACCAGACGCTACCAAAACGTCACCGCAATCGACAACATAACTTTCAAAATCCCGGATGGGGAATTTTGGGTATTAGTCGGGCCTTCCGGCTGCGGAAAATCCACAATTATGCGGACGATCGCAGGTTTAGAAACTGCAACTTCTGGTAATCTTTATATTGGAGATAATTTAGTTAACAACATTCCGGCTAGACAGCGGGATGTCGCAATGGTGTTTCAAAACTACGCGCTTTACCCCCACATGACTGTCGCCGAAAATTTGGCTTTTGGATTGCGGATGCGGAATGTTGACTCGACTAAAATTCAAGAACGTGTCGAAACTGTAGCCCGATCGCTCTCGATCGACCATCTCCTCAACCGCAAGCCGAAACAGCTATCGGGCGGACAGCAACAGCGGGTAGCACTCGGAAGGGCGATCGCCCGCGAACCGCAAGTATTTCTCTTAGACGAACCGCTTTCCAACCTCGACGCGCAACTGCGAGATGACACTAGGGCCGAACTCAAACAACTGCATCAACGGCTGGGAATTACCACGGTTTACGTCACCCACGACCAAGTGGAAGCGATGACTTTAGCGGATAAAATTGTAGTTTTAAATGCGGGTAAAATTCAACAAATCGGAGCTCCGCAAAGCATTTATGCCAAACCAGCTAACCGCATGGTTGCCACATTTTTAGGCAATCCAGCCATGAACATTTTGCCGGCAATTTATGCTAACGAATCCTTTATTTTGGGAGATCAATCTTTAGCCTGTCCGCCCTCACTGGAACAAAGATTGCACCCTAGAGAAGGACAAGGATTTGATTTAGGCATCCGTCCAGAAAATATAGAAATTTTTAAGCCGCAAACAACAGAAAAAGATGATTTGAAAATCGATCTTTGGGCTTTAGAAAAAGTCCCTCTGGAAGTAGAGGTAAAAGTAGTGGAACCTCTGGGGCGAGAAACTTTAGTCCGGGGGAGTTTGCCTTTGTTGAACGCTGAAACTACTATACAGGTGCAAGTACCTGCGAGTGTTCGCTTGCGTCCGGGCGATCGGCTGAAGGTACAGCTTGACTTCGATCGACTATTTATCTTTGACCCCTCCACGGGCGAGGCGCTATATCCTTAACTGGATTCAACCTCAAATCTCACAATCTCAAATCTTCCATAGATTGTCTCGGAATCACGCTGAGTTCAGAAACCCGGTTTCTTCCTAGATTTCTCGTTCCCGGCGCAAATTTTGCTCAGAAACCGGGTTTCTCTCTATATTTCTCGTCACCCAACCCAAAAACTCAAAGATGTCAAATGGGTTCTATAGCGGTTATGAAGCGTGGTGAGGATAGCCCTGTTTGGCCAATGCCCTGTTTGGCCAATGCCCTGTTTGGCCAATGCCCGGTTTGGCCTATGCCCGGTTTGGCCTATGCCGCATAGTACCTCATCTTTCTGAAAAAGGCTATATATCGCTCATTACAAAACTTTACACTTGACGTTTCTCAAGTTACAGAGTAATGGTAAAGTTAGTATGTTCGCAAGGAAAAAGCGTCCCCGAGAAACTGATATTTCCTGATTCCGGGCGATCGCGATCGATAACTTCGGATATTCCCCCAAAAAGCGGCAACCCCGCCCCATTGGGAGTAACTCGCGAACCAAAAACTCCCAACCGCCTTCTAGTGGCATTTGTAGATGAATCCCGACAACCTGCCTCAAATCCTGCAAACAGGATTTCACCTGACTTTAGGTGCAACTTCTTTTTTGATTGAGACCTTGCAAGATCCCTTAAAGCGAGAAGAAAATCTGGACAAACTCCAGTCAGATTTGAGCCTTCTCGCGGATGAGTTGCTGGAAAAAGGGGAAATGACCGAGAAAGAAGCGCGGAATTTTGTCGATACAATTTTCTCCCCACCGGGCGAGAAGGATAATGCAAGCAGCGACGAATCCGTCTCCCACCAGCAATCCGATACAGCAACTGACACTTTTTCGGAGTCGGTTGGACAGGCTGATGTAAAACAGATTCAAGAATTAACTGCACAGATGGCAGCGCTGAGGGTTGAATTGGAAAAGTTGCGCGCCGAAAATTCCCAGGATTAAAGAATTCAAAATTCTTTAACACCGCCGGATTTTAGTTGCAAACTTACTTGCAAATTTATTTAACGGAACTAAACTTTAGTCATTGTCCCATTTTTCAGAACCGATCAGGTCGCCGATGCGATCGCGCAGCAAGAAGTCCCATTTTTCTAGTTCTCCCTCGACGCAAGACCACTCTCTGGGCGGGATGAACTGACAAAGCGTGTAGATTGGTTGTTGTCGGCTAAGTACGCCCTCACGCACGAGATGGCGCGCTTCATCTTGGATAACATCTAAAGAGTAGTGAAGTTGGTTAATAGTTGAGTTAATCATGATGCGCCCTCAAGGTTTTACTAAAAAAAATTATGTCCCTGGTAATAATATAATCCAAACTTCCGAATATGTAAGTTATTTTTTTTCTGTATACACATATACTCTTGACCGATTGATTAAAAAAGATTATAGGAATCCTGAGTAAGCATCGGATCTATTTTCGGATTTTGAAACGCAGCAGATGTTCCAGGCTAACAGGCGGCGGGTTTGCTACAAAGCTGCATTCACGAATCGGACACTGATGTCTGATTCGTGAATGCTGAATGCTTGGCCGCCAGCAAAATTTCTTGCGAGAAACCGGGTATATCGATTCAATTGCTGAGCCTGCAAAGGACATATTCAGGAGTCCGACTGTTCAACTATTGCCCGTTTGGTAAGTACCGAACAGCAATTCTAAGGCGAGGGATTGCGCGGCCGGCATTTGCCCGAAACAAAATACATAAGGAATACTGGGAGGCAAATGTGGTAAAAATTGCTCTAAAACGTAGGGACTGCCGTAAATTAGCACAGCTTGCAGTTCTCCGGTGCTTAATAATTTCTTAAACCAATCTCTAGCTGCTTGGGTTAAATCGGCACTGCCTCGGAAACAATTACCGCGAATAAAAATTTGTAGCAGTGTCGGAGAAAAATGCTCTGAACTTGAATTATGGGCGATCGCACCTGTGCGATCGTCAATTAGTTGCAATTCGTAACCCAACTCTTCGGGCCGGGCGATCGCCGGAGTGTGTTTTCCCAAAAACTCGCAACCCAAAACATCATCTACAATAATCAAATTCCGCAAAAACTGGTTTTCTGAGGGTTTTTTCGCTATTAAAGGTAGATTTCCCCCAAACTTTAAAGAATCTCGCAAAATATCGGCAGCCGTTGCCCTTGCTTCGGGATTTGCCAGCAAACCTAAGTCGCCGGAACTCTCCCCCTTAACAAAGAGGGGCTGGGCGGGGTCGAATTTAGGATTTGTGGCTGTGGGATCGATCGACAAACCTACCTTAATTTTCGCCTGCCAAATTCGCTTGACAGATTCCTTGATTTGTGATAAAGAAATCCGTCCTTGAGTGACAGCTTCGCAGACAGCCAAAATCGCCCCTTCCGGGTCAAGCGGCATCAGCAAAATATCAGCACCAGCCTCAGCCGCCAAAACAGCAGCCTCGTTATGGCCGTACTTATTGGCGATCGCGCCCATCACCAAAGCATCAGTCACGATCAAACCTTCAAATCCCAACTCTTCTCGCAGCTTCCCGATCAAAATTTTGCGAGAAAGAGTAGCAGGAAACTCGGAATCCCAAGCCGGAATCAGCAAATGAGCGCTCATCACAGCATCGACTCCGCTGGCGATCGCCCGGACAAAAGGAGGCAACTCAACCTCGGTCAATCTCGCTGGCGAATGCGGCAAAACCGGCAATTCCAAGTGAGAATCAACCGCCGTATCTCCGTGGCCGGGAAAATGCTTAGCTGTTGTCAAAACCGGGTGTTCGCCTGCGCCGCGAATAAAAGCACTGGCTAATTTGCCAACAATTTCCGGCGTTTCGCCAAAAGCGCGGACGTTAATCACGGGATTGTCGGGATTGTTGTTCACATCAACCACCGGTGCGAGAATCCAATTAAGACCGATCGCCCTAGCTTCGATCGCAGTCACAGCGCCCATTTGTTCAGCATAGCGATCGGCCGCCGCTGCATCGTGCCGCGCAATTTCGGCAATAGCCATCGGTGGCCCGAACCAAGTCGCCCCGGCGAAGCGCTGGCCGACACCTTCCTCAATATCAGCCGCCAGCAGCAGCGGAAATTTTGCCCAAGACTGCAATTGGTGCGATCGAACCGCCAACTCAGCAGCACTTCCCCCCACCAAAATCACCCCGCCCACGCCCAACTTTTCCAGATAATAGCGGAGTTTGCTAGCCGTTGGTTCCCATTCGGGATAGCGAATTTGGTGGTCGAACAAGCAGCCGGAAGCCCGCACTACGAACATCTGGGCTACCAATTCGGGCAAGGAAAGATTGTCTATCATGAATTTGTCAGTTGTCAGTTGTCAGTTGTCAGTTGGCGGTTGTCAGTTGTCAGTTGGCGGTTGACTAGCTTCAGATACTAATCCTCGTCTGTTTTCAAATCATCATCATCATCATCATTTTCATTGCCATCCGCCAATTCTTCGTCATCAAACATACCGGGTTTGCGATCGGCAGAAAGCTGATTTAGCAGTATCAGCATTTTATCCCCGCGTTCTAGGGAACGGTCTTCGAGAAATATCACTTCCGGCGTCCGGCGCAGTTGCACCCGTTGGCCTAACTGGTTGCGGACATAGCTAGTTGCCGATTTCAAACCTTCCATAGTCTCGGCCTTTGCCTCATCAGTACCGTAAATGCTGACAAAGATTTTGGTATGCTGAAGGTCTCCCGAAACAATTACATCGGTAACGCTAACCATACCTGCACCTACCCGATCGTCCTTAATGCCGTTCAGCAGCATCAGGCTAACTTCCCGCTTAATCATTGAAGCTACGCGCTCAATGCGACGACTTGTAGCCATACCAACTATCCCCTACTTTTAGATCGGCCGTTTTCATCCCAATTGACAATTGTAGCGCGATCGGTCAGGGGTGTTACGGGCGATCGTCCGAGTTAGGGGTGAGACACAGCTTAGAGGAAAAAAATGTTTGATAACCGGTGTGGTGAATATATAGCTAATATAGAGACCTAGAGTGAGATACAGCTTAGAGGGAAAAAATGTTTGATTGGATTGTCAAAACCGTAGCCGATGCTTCAGGGCTAAGTAACCAGCTAAAGATAGCTGAATGGGCAAGATTGAACAGGACTAACCCTTTCGACATGGGAGCCAAAAACTACCAACGATGTGTTTATGACTTAGGGTTAGGGGGAAAATATCATGAACTTGAATATAACGAAGATGGCAGCCTAAAATATCAATGATTTTGCCGTAATTCCCTCGATCGTGCTTCATGATTCCATTGTAATATCCATTCCTAATTAATCAATTAAACACAAATATTCCTTTCCCATCCGCCCCTTGGGGAATGAAATTTGTTCGATTTTATAGAATAAATCCAACCTTGTAAAACTCCATAACATTGGAGAGATAGTAAGATAATTAAATCCATCCGCGTATCCGTGTTAAAATTCCTTTATCGCCGTGTTTTTTTTAGGGCGCAAAACTCATGGAAAAAGAATTTACTGTCGGTCAAAAAGTGCGAGTTGTGGCGATGCCGCCCTACGTGAAAACTGCTGAACCGATGCCGATGCTGCGGCCTGCAAATTTAATTGCGATCGGCGCTGAGGGTGTTGTACTCGATCGGCGTCCCGGCAATTATTGGGGCATTCGCTTTGAAAAAGGTGCTTTTCTGTTAGACAGTCAGTACATAGAAGCAGTTGACAGTTGATAGTTGGCAGTTGGTAGTTGGCAGTTGTTAGTTGGCAGTTGTTAGTTGTTAGTTGTTAGTTGGCAGTAGGGGCGGTGGATGGTGCGTGCCCGCCCTCTTAGTTATTATTTGGCAGTTATTATTTGGCAGTTGTTAGTTGGTAGTTGTTATTGGGAATTGGGAATTGATATCGTTTCCGGTTGCATCGGAATGATTTAACCGCAGAGAACACAGAGGACACAGAGAGAGAGAATAGAGATATGAATAATTCCGATACTACCGGATTTGATATGATATCACAATTAAAATCTGCCTTTTCCTTTTTGCCTTTTGCTTCTTTTCTAGACTTATTGCATAAATCTTTATTTAATTGATATGTCAACTGCAGATGCCAGGCAAATTAAGACTGATAGACGCAGATAATATAAAAAAATGATCTCGAATGAATGTATAGCCTTTCTCAAAAAAGTGAGGTATGCCCTATGCCCTATGCCCTATGCCCTATGCCCTATGCCCTATGCCCGACATTACCTCATCTTTCGCTTGAAAGGCTATAATAGGTGTTCATTACATCCGTTAAATTTGCTAAAAAATTTGTTGCCAAACTTCCATTTTTAAGAAGCTAACTTTGCTTCCAAAGTTAGAGGATTAACCTGAAAATCTTCCAATACTTCCTCTATATGGGGAGATGTAAAGTTACAGGGTTGGGGTTTTCCCAAAAAATAACCTTGAGCGTAATCTACCCCAAGTTCCTTGATCTTATCCATAATCGCTTGATTTTCGACATACTCGGCAATAGTTTTAATTCCCATGACGTGAGCAATTTTGGTGATAGCTTCCACCATTGCGATATCAATAGGATTATCTGTGATATTTTTAATAAAATTACCATCAATTTTGATATAATCAACGGGCAAGCTTTTCAGGTAAGCAAAGGAAGACATCCCGCTGCCGAAGTCGTCTAAGGCAAACTTGCAGCCGAGTTCTTTGAGTTTCCAAATTAAGCTTGCTGCTTTGCTGAGATTGGCGATCGCCACAGTTTCGGTAATTTCAAAGCAAATTATTTGTGGCGGTATTTGATGGATAGAAAACTGCTCCTGAATAAACTCGATCAACTTTTCTTGGTTGATGCTGTCGCCAGAAAGGTTGATTGCATAAAGGGTGGGATATTTGCCAAAGGAGGATTGTGAATTAGAGTGGGGAGATCCAGCAGGTAAGGTAACAATTCGAGCGCTTTCTGCTTCTGGGTTTTGGACTAATAAATTGGCTGTAAATAATTGAGATAAGTTGCTAAATAAAGTGCGAATTACCCAGCGATCGATCGCCTGCATCAAGTTGTAGCGTTCGGCGGCGGGAATAAACGCCATCGGCGACACTAACTGACCGTTTGCAAGCTGGAGGCGCAGCAGGATTTCGCAGTGGATGCCGGTGGCTGACGGGTTGAGCAAATGTACGATCGGCTGAGAGTACAAGCGCAAGCGATTCTCTTCTAAAGCTTGATTAATTTGCACTACCCACTGGGTTTCGCCGTGCTGTTTGATTAATTCCCGATCGCCCGATCGATAAATCTGCACCCGGTTGCGGCCTTTATTTTTAGCAGCATAGCAGGCTAGATCGACCGCGCTCAACACCGCAGATGTCGATGTTGTTTTGCGATTAATTGCCACCAAACCGATACTAACGCCGATCGAAAAAGTTTTGTCCTGCCACCCAAACCGGAATTTTTGAATGCTTTGCAGCAGCAATTTTGCAACATCTAAGCCCTGTTCTGGGGGGCAATTGTACAGGAGTACAGCAAACTCATCGCCGCCGAGACGCGCCAAAATATCGGTTTTGCGGATATTGCTTTTAAATAGCTGGCTGACTTGGCGGAGCAGTTCGTCGCCTGCAACGTGACCTGCTGTGTCGTTAACTATTTTGAAGCGATCGAGATCGAGGTAAAGCATTACGTGTTCTTCGCCGTAACCTTGAGCGCTGTGCAGGGCGTGTTCTAGCTGATATTCAAATTCGCGGCGGTTGACCAATTGCGTCAAGGGGTCGTGAGTTGCCTGCCAGGTTAGCTGCCGCGCTTGAGTTCGCACTTGGGTGACATCTCGGAACACAACGACGGCCCCGATAATTTGGTCGTTGCTGGCGTGGATGGGGGCGACGCAGTGGTCGATCGCAAATTCGCGGTTGTGGCGAGCAATCAGCAAGCTGTTGTTTCCTTGGTCAACGATTCGACCTTCGTACAAAGCGATTTCGGCGATATTTTCGATCGGCATCCGGGTAGTTTCGTCAACTATTCTCAGCACGCTGGCGAGGGGCAAACCTCTTGCTTCCGAGGTTGACCAACCGGTGAGTTGTTCAGCAACTGGATTGAGGGTAGAAATGCAGCCGTTGCTGTCAGTAGCAATTACGGCATCGCCGATCGATTGTAGAGTAACTTGAGCGAGTTCTTTTTCCTCAAAAAATGCTTGTTCCATGCGCTTGCGATCGCTAATATCTCGCTGCACGGATATCCAGTGGGTGACTTTCCCCAACTCGTCAGCAACGGGTACGCTGTTGAGTTCCACCCAATAAGTAGAACCGTCTTTGCGGTAGTTGATCAATTCCAAGCGCAGCGGTTCAAGGCGAGAGAAAGCGCGGCGAATTTTGGCAACTTGAGCGCCGTCGCTGTCGGGCCCGCGCAGACAACTGGGTGTTTGGCCGATAATTTCTTCGGGCTGATAACCAGTCATTTGGGTAAAAGCTTCGTTGACGTATATGATGGCGGGATCGGAGATATCGCTGTTTCCCGCATCCATAATCACGATCGCATCGTTAGCGTTAACTACGGCCGATTCTAGGAGTTGCAGCCGCACCTCGGCCTGCTGGCGGGTAGCGATTTCCGTTTCCAGCCGGCTGTTAGTCAAGCTGAGGGAGACAATCGCTTTTTGCAATTCGCTAGTTTGTTGTGCGACTAAATCGTGCAGCAGATCGATCGCCCCGGACATTTCCATCGGATCGAGCACGCGCAGCAAGCTACTTTGAGTAACTATTCCCAACAGTTCTCCGCGTTCGCCCCTTACTAGCAACCTGCGGACTAAACGCTGCTGCATTTCCTGATGAGCTACCCACAGCGAGTCTTCTGGCTTGAGACTAAATAAGGGGCTACTCATCACTGTGAGGGCGATCGTTTGCGACAAATCTATATCTAAAGCTTGAAATTCCACAATATCCCGTTCTGTGACGATACCTACGGGAATTGGGAACGGCAAATTCATCGATAACTCTCTGGATTCTGTAATTACCACGCAGCTAACGCGGTGCTGCGCCATCAACTCAGCTAAACTCAGAACAGACGCTGAGCGAGGCGCTTGAATCACTTCTGCGGTCATTACTTCTTTGACGCTGTGCATTTTTAAGATATTTGCCGGTTGCACCATTGCTTGGCGAATACTTTCGGGGGTAATTACTCCTAGGAGTTGACCGCTGCGATCTAATACTGGCAGGTGGTGAATTTTATGTTGGCTAAGCAGAATTAGGGCGCTAAAAATGTCTCGATCTTCATCATTTGTCAGCGTTGCCGTCGGCTGTCGCATCACTTCTGCGATCGTAACATTTTTTAAATTTTTGCCGGAAGCAATCAAATCGACGAGATCTCTCTCGGTAAAAATTCCTTGTAATTGACAATTTTGAGCAGATTGCCAGTTTGATTTTTCTAGAGATGTTTGCACCACAAAGACGCAGATCCCTCTGGCATCTCTGAGGATGTTTGAGGTGTGCGGATCGGCAATTTCTGTTAGCTGCTGGTAGAGATTGGTTGTGGGAATATCTGCGTTTAGAGGACAAGTCGGGCGCTGTTGGCCCATGAGCGTAATTACTTCTGCTAATGGGGTATCTGGCCCAACTGTCAAGGGGGAGCGGTCAATTACTCGATCTAAAGTCGGCAGATACTTGGAGGAATCGTTTTTGAACATATTTAATAGATTTTTGCGATCGCGCTGGCTCTGCGACATTCCAAAAAAGCCCTGCTTTCCAAGCACTAGCTGGAGTTTTACAGCGCTGCTGAGACAGCATAAAAATTTCTTGTAAAAAATGCACCTGTTGTTTTGCCCGGTAGCAGGCCGGTGACGGCTCTAGCTCTACCTACAAAGTTATAAGCCGATCTTTATTTTAAGTTAAATTTTGAGTCTCGTGACACTTTTATTAAAAATAGTGTGTTGGTTTTGATTTTTTTGGCGATCGAGTTACCTGCTACAACGATCGATCGCGTTATCAATCAGATCCTTCTTTAGAAAGACACATTTACGGACGATTTTGGCTAATATAGAATATGTTACTACAAAAAAGCATTGTCTTAAAGTTTGGCATTGTTAAGTTTTGCGACATTAAATTTTGCGAGCTTTAGGAAACCATCTGTGCGCTGTCAGAGGCAATCGATATCACAGTAGATATGTGATTTAGATTGCAAGTTGCGAAAACAACCGTGGTAAAATTGTAGATATAAACAGTAGAACTTAAACACATAATAGGCAGAGGAAAAAAATATGAAACGCCATCTATTAACCGCAACTCTTTTAATTGCTCCCTTACTGTTCGCCGGCCCAACCCGTGCCGAAAATCCGGCTCAAGTAAAACAGTTACTGTCAACCGGCCAATGTTTTCAGTGCGACTTGTCTGGAGCAGATTTGACCGGGGCTCATTTAATTGGTGCAGATTTGAGAGAAGCAAATTTGCAAGGTGCTAACCTCTATCGCGCTAACCTCGAAGGTGCTGACTTGACGGCGGCTAACTTGACTGGTGCTAACTTAACCGCAGTTTTCTTGACTAACGCCAGTTTAAATGATGCAGACCTCGATCGGGCAAATCTGACCGCAGCCATCATCAACACCGCCGACGTATCCGGTGCATCAATGGAAGATATGACCATTACTGATGCCAAAATCTACAATACCAAAATCGGTGTCGGCGGCAGCTACGACCAGTAAACTCTTTTTAAAGAAAGAATGCAAAGCACCCTTTTCCAGTTAAAAAACCCGGTTTCTCCCCAGAAACCGGGTTTTTAATTGATACGTCCTATTTGAACCCAGGTGCTAAATTAAAATTAGTATTGCTTTAATGCTCATAATCTTAATTCAAGTTGTCAAATACAGCCATGTCCAAACGACTCACCATTGCCCAAGCACAGCAGCAGCTTCCCAACCTACTTCAAGAACTCACCGATCAGCCGATCGTGATCACTCAAGATGGTGTTCCCGTTATGGCGGCAATCAGCTACAACTATTTGACTGAACTCCTCGAAACCTTGGATATTCTCACCGATATTGAATTCGTTACCAAACTTCGCCAAAGCATCACCCAAGCAGACGAAGGCAAAACTGTTTCCTGGGAAAATGCTAAGGCAAAACTGGGACTATGAAAGGCGAAGCAAATTCAATCGAATACGAAATCCAACTTACGCCGTTGGCCCTGGAAATGTTGGCGGAAGTCAAAGATAGACGAGAACAGGAGAAACTGCGCGATCGCATCGATAAACTCAAAATTGAACCAGAGAAGCAAGGCAAAGCGCTTGTTGATAACTTATCTGGATTTCGCAGTATCCGAGCCGTTGGACAGCGCTATCGCATTGTTTACAAAGTCGAGCAAGAGCGAGTTATGGTTGTTGTTGTAGGACTGGGGAGACGTAAAGATGGTGACAAAAAAGACATTTACTCTATCCTAGAAAAACTTTCAGATATATAGCCTTTCTCGTAAAGGTGAGGTATGTCCGACATAGGGCATAGGGCATAGGCCTCCGTGGGCATAGAGCATAGGCCACCGTGGGCATACCTCATCTTTCTGAGAACCGCTATATAACAGAATTACCTCCCAATCCATAAGTCCTGAGTTAGAAATGGGGCAACCTGTGTTGCCACATTTCTCCTAGAACCCCAAATCCACAGCAATTCGGTGCGCGCAAGCAAAGCCAGAAAACGCCACCGCATTTAAACCCTGTCCCGGAAACGTACTGTCGCCCACACAATACAAACCAGGCATAGAAGTTCGATTAAACGGCATTCCCAACAAACCCATTAACTTCTGTCGCGGAATCGGCCCGTAAGTTCCGTCTTCGCGGCCCAAAAAGCGGCGGTGAGAACGCGCAGTCCCCACTTCCATATAATCCAAACCAGCATCTAAACCGGGAAAAATTGTTTCTAATCTGTCAATAATTCTCCCCGCAGCCTCTTCTTTTTTCTCCTCGTATTCCTGCGCCGCCAGTCCTTCCCACTCTTCCATCCAACTCGAAGTAAAAGCGTGAACGATGTGATATCCTGCCGGAGCTAAATCCGGGTCTAGCACGGTCGGAATTGAGACTAAAATAGTTCCCTCCGGCGCTTCCATTTTGTCCCAAGCTTCTAACAAAATGTGGTGGCAGGCAGTACCGGCAGGGATGGCGCTTGCTTCCACTCCCAAATGTAAACTCAGGAAACTCGGTGCTTTTTGATAGCGCTGCTGCCATTTCTTCTCGCTAGCTGGCATCTCTTCTGCAGGCAGCAATTTTTCAAAAGTATCCCAGCGCGTGGCGTTAGAAACTATTCGCTTGGCGCGGTAAACTTCGCCCGTTGCGAGTTCGACTCCGACAGCGCGGCCGTTTTCTGTGATAATTTTTTTTGCTTTAGCTTTGTATTGAATTTTCCCGCCGCATTTTTCTAATCCTTCGACCAATTTTTGGGCAATTTGACCGACTCCGCCTTTGGGATAATTTATGCCGCCGTAATGTCTGTCGGAAAATACCATTCCGGCGTTAATCATCGGTGTTAAGTCTGCAGGTACTACAGACCAGTAGTAGCATTCCATGTCGATAAATTTTAGTAAAGTCGGGTCTTTTATGTAGCGCCGCGCAATGTCGCCAGTATTTTGAGGCAAATATTTTACTAATCCCAAACAGGCTAAAGGATTTTGAAAGAAGACTCGCACCAGATATCCGGGTTCTTCTAGGGATAGCAATTCCATGCCGTTGAGGCAGTTGAAGACGTTCCAGCATTCGCCATAAAATTTCTGGATTCCTTGGCGTTCGTGGGGGAACCTGTCGGTTAATTCTTGCAAGTATTTCTCATAAGGCTGGGGTACTTCCAAATCCAAGCCGTCGGGTAGGTGATAGTGAAGCTGCACGGGGTCGGGAATTGTTTCTAGGGTGACGTTGACTGCTTTGAGGGCGCGGGTGAGGAGGTTAGTGGTGCCGCGCTGTCCGAATCCAAATATCATGGAGGCTCCGACATCAAATCTGTAGCCTTCTCGATCGAAATATCCAGCACTACCGCCGGGAATTGTGTAGCTTTCGAGCACCAAAACTTTGGCTTTCTTGGCTGCTAGCTGGGTGGCTGTCACGAGTCCGCCAATGCCGGAACCGATGACTATCACATCAAATTCTTGCTCTGTAGGGCCGGAGTTGGGAGAGAATAACTGGGATTGAGTAGGAGCTGACATTAGGTTAAAAATCTTAATATTGAGATAATTTTACAGTCGATCGCCCTTCCTGAACTCTTGCCTCTGCGATTTTCCCTCTACCTCTGGTGTGTCAGCCTGTTCTAACCTATAGCTTCTAGCTTCTAGCTTCTAGCTTCGGGTGCCTTCTTGTGTCTTCCCTCTTCCTGGTGACGTTCTACGGAAAGCTCGGAGACGACAGCACTGATGACTAATGACTAATGACTGATGACTTCTTCCCTCGGACCTCTTCCCTCGGACCTCTTCCCTCGGACCTCTTCCCTCTTCCTTCGCAAGGCTTCTGGCTTCCCAAAAAAAATGCGGGAACAGTCTACCATTGCCGACTGCCCCCGTCTGCCGATCCTTTGAGAGGAGAACACTAAAAATCACTATAGCCTTGTTGCTAATTAATGTCAACACTATTGGAAAAATATTTCAATAAGTTGGCGGCGGTCGGCAAACCAAGCCAGTTGTAGGATTTTCCATTTTCGATTTTCGATTTGAGATTTTCGATTAACTAACAGCCGGGAAGTCCCTCGGTATATTTAGAGGGGATATCTCGGAGCGCTTGCGCGGAGTACCCCGAATAAATTACCGCAGGGATGTCCAGAAGCGTCGGTCGTCGCGGACGTAGCCCGACAATTATATTTTCAATGTATTTTCCAAAAAGTGAAGCAAGGAAAATGGTAAATTAAAGTAGGTCGAAAAAAGGAAGTTTCCAATGCAGCTAACGTACAAATACCGCCTCAAGCCCACAAAAGCCCAACTGACAACAATTGCTGCCCACCTAGAACTCTCTCGCAGACAGTATAACTACCGCTTAAGTGAAAGATTTAGATGGTGGGAAGCAACAAGAACACCTGTCAACGCCTGCCCTCTGACAGCATCTATAGTCCCACTTGAGGAAATTTATCAAAATATTCCTTTAACCAGAACGCAAACTAGGGATGGTAGAAAAAAGGATGATTCAGGCAACTCTCTAACTAAAAAGGGTGATGTTTTCTCGAATATTGAAGGTGGTTATATTCAATGGTTGAATATTCAGTTAGCCGATCTAAAAAACACCAAGAAGCTATTTCCTGATTACAAAAGCTTGGATTCCCAAGTTTTACAGGATGTGGTTAACAGAGTGGAAACTTCCTTTTCAAACTTTACGACCCCCGATAAAAACGGCAACCGTAGAGGTAAACCCAAATTTAAAGGTTTCCACTACTACAAATCGTTTACTTATCCTCAATTAGATAATCTCAATATTATCAAGGATGAACAAAACAGAATTTGCATCAACCTTGCAAAGATAGGTCAAGTGCCAATGGTTTTTCATAGACCAATACCGACAGGATTCAAGGTCAAGACGGGAACAGTTATCAGAGAAGCCGATGGGTGGTATATTTCCCTAGCGCTAGAAGACAAAACGGTTCCCGTAACGGTTGCAGAAATTCAACCGACCGTAGAAAATAGTATCGGTATTGATTTGGGAATCAATAATTACGCTTACCTTTCTAATGGCGAAAGGGTTGAAAATCCTAAATTCTTGAGAAAGTCTGCTGAGAAGTTAGCAAGGCTTCAAGCGAAACTAGCCAACAAAGTTAAAGATTCTAAAGCTTGGCAGATTATCAAAAGTAAGATTTCTAAGCTTCATCAATTTGTCGCTAGAGCGAGACTTGATTTTCAATTCAAAACAGCGCATTACTTATTTAGCAAGTGCGATGTTTTAGTAATTGAAGATTTGAGTATCAGGAATTTGACCAGACGTGCCAAAGTCAAGACAGATATTGACAATGGTAACTTGGTTTATTTGCCAAATGGTCAAGCGGCTAAAAGTGGTTTGAACAAATCAATGCTTGATGCTGCTCATGGTGAATTTGCTACCGTCCTCAAATATGTTGCATGGAAATTGGGTAAAAGCGGTTTATTTATTGACCCCAAGGGGACTTCTGGGCACTGTTGGAATTGCCTCAATAAAGTGCCGAAGGAATTATCCGACAGATGGCATTCTTGTCAGTGCGGAGAGTCTTTGGATAGAGACGAAAATTCAGCCAAGCTTATAAAAAAGATTGGATTGAGTTATGAAAGTGGCGGTGGTTCTACGTCACTCAAAAAGGCCTTTGCAAAAAAGGAAAAAGAAGCCTGCGGTTTAACGGTACTCCGTTAACCGTCAGGTTTGTTCACAGATTGTGATAAGTTGCACAGAGCGATCGTTAGCGAAGCCCGCCCCTACGGGGGCTACAACGAAAACGATCGCTCTGTGCATAAAATCCCTGAAACCTAGCAATCTCGGAAATTTCCTCATGTCCCTGCAACTGCGCGTTTACGTTCCTCCACATCCGTTAATCAAACACTGGCTGGCTGTCGCCCGCGACGCGGCCACCCCATCGGTACTTTTTCGTTCTGCGATGACAGAATTGGGAAGGTGGCTGGCCTACGAGGCAATTCGAGATTGGCTGCCGACTGTGGAGACAACGGTGCAGACACCTTTGGCACAATGTCCGGCGACGTTTATTAACCCGGAAGCTCCGTTAGTTGTGGTACCGATTTTGCGGGCGGGTTTGTCGCTGCTGGAAGGAATTCAGACGGTGGTGCCGCTGGCTTCGGTTTACCATCTGGGGATGGCGAGGAATGAGGAGACGCTGCAACCGAGTTGTTATCTGAATAAATTGCCGGCGCAGTTTAATCCCCAAACGCGGGTGATAATTAGCGAGCCGATGCTGGCGACTGGTGGTACGATTGGGGCGACTATGCGGGAGTTGACTTCGCGGGGAATTGATCCGAGCTTGATTCGGATTATTTCTGTGGTGGTTGCTCCTCCAGCTTTGAAGATGCTGAGTGCAGAGTACCCGAATTTGATTATTTACACGGCGACGATCGACGAAACAGTCAACGAACAGGGTTTTATTGTACCTGGTTTGGGTGATGCGGGCGATCGAACTTACGGCACCTAATACAATTTTAGATTTTGGATTGTGGATTGTGGATTGTGGATTTTTGATTGAAAAATTGATTCCACAGATAAATCTCGCGGTTGTATCATTTTTCCTAAATCGTGCAACTGTAGGGAAGCGTCATATCATGTGCGATCGATTACTATAACAAAAACGGATCGCCCGTGCCGAATGCGAGTCCGCAACGCAAGAGCGGACACTGACTGACGTACTACGAACCTTACTGATTGCGGTCAATTCACCGGACATGAGATTAAACCCATATCCAGTGAATCATCCCCAATTCTTCAATCTAAAATCTAAAATTGTCTGGTTCGATTTGTGCGTATTTAGGCGCGGTGAGTGGTTTCTGGAATTAGTTTCTGGAAACTCCGGTAAAAAAGATTACCCGGGCGCAAGTAAAATCAGGCACAGAGAAAGTTAAGATTAAAACTAGAAGTCAAAAATAAATAGCGTTTAGCACTCATTGCCCGTGAAACTTGATTCTTTACCGCCAAGCTTGTCTGGTTCTGACTCACCCACCCCCAATTCCGACTTGCCACAACACCTACAAACACAAATAATAGAGGCTTCTAAGAGTTGTGCTGCTTTAACCCCGGAGCAGGTTGAACTCTCAGTGAGTACAAATGCCGATATTTGTCAGGAAGAAAAAGGACTGAAGCCCAACCACTGGGCAATTTTTGCTTCGACGTTTGGAACTATTTTTTTTGCTGAAATTGGAGACAAAACTCAGCTCGCGATTTTGCTGATGACGGCTGAATCTCGGAATCCTTGGATTGTTTTTGCGGGTGCGGGTTCGGCTTTGATAGCAACCAGTTTGCTGGGGGTTTTGCTGGGAAGGTGGCTGGCTAGTCGGATTGCTCCGAAAACTTTGGAGAGAGCTGCTGGGGTGATTTTGCTGCTGATTGCGGCGGCTTTGCTGTGGGAAGTGCTGGGATAAACGATTTGAGATTTTAGATTTTAGAAATGGTAATTATATCATGTCAGGTTGCACTCATACATGATGTTAACTGTTAACTGTTAACAGTCAGCAGTCAACAGTCAGCAGTCAACAGTCAACAGTCAACAGTCAACAGTCAACAGTGAATTTACTATTCCGATGAAGAGAGGATTTGATATTACTGATTGGGTGGGGATAAGTTGCAAGAAACCTGGTTTCTGGCTGCATCTTTGGGTGAAACCGAAGATTTTGGAGAGAAACCTGGTTTCTGGGAGCCTGTGGGTAAGTCTACAAATTCAATCGGTGCGCGTTGTGCGCCCTACAAATTCATAACTAAAAAATAAACATGGATTGGCAACTTTTAGGAATAACTTTTATGACGGTGTTTTTGTCAGAATTGGGTGACAAAAGTCAATTAGCTACGATCGCCCTTGGTAGCAGTTCTAACTCGCCTAGGGCTGTATTTTTCGGCACTGCGTCGGCGCTGTTGCTGGCTAGTTTAATCGGTGTTTTGGTTGGACAAGGTACGGCGGAGGTGTTACCGGAACAATTGGTAAAGACGATCGCGGCGATCGGATTTGCGGTAATGGGCTTGCGGTTGCTGTGGCCAAAATCTGATGAGGCGGAAGCTTCCGAGTAGGATTGACTGAAATATAGCCTTTTTCAGAAAGATGAGGTAGTATGCGGCATTGGCCAAACAGGGCGAGCGCGAAGCGGAGGGATTGGGCCTTGGGCATCGGGCATTGGGCATACCTCACCACGCTTGATAACCGCTATATATCAAGATGGCTAAAATTTCCAAAAATTAACGGCGGGTGTGAATTCACGCCCGCCGCTAATTTTTGAGTTTTTTATCAACTCAACCTCTGAGGATTGTGTCGGTTAAACTTGGTTTTGGTAGCACCAGCCCACTAAGGTAGCGCCGAGGGTCAACTTCGCAGCTTCTAAGACAAAATATCCTTGGTGCAGTAAATTCATCCCGGCGGGGATTTCTGCTGCTGAATCGAACAGATTTAGCTGCATTCCCAAGGCGCTCATTTGAGGTGTGAGACTGTAGGTGTCAATCAGGGCGATCGCCAGAAGTACCAATGATAATATGATTGCTGTGCGACTGCGCTTGCCGAAGTCACCGAATAAATTGCTCAAAACCATCAAACCCGTTGCTACCACGCCCGAACAGATCAACTCAACGCGGTTGAATCCCCAGAACATCATATTTCCGGCTGTTGCAAACTCAGGAGATGTCATCATTCCCGATACAAACAGGCTGGGCATAATTACTAAATCCATAATCAGGCTAGCGCTGAGCCAGAAAATTAGGGCTACCATGACAATTGCTTGCCAGCGCGGTTTGATTGATTCCACTCTTGATGTTGTAATAGCTGTCATATAATTAGACCCTCTAAAATTTTTTTCTGCCTTTTCTAGAGTTTAACTAACTTTTCTAGAAAATCGTGTTAAGTATTTTTAAATGAATGGTAACTTTTTTAACTGACTTAGAAGAATTGTTAAGCTGGCGGGAAAATGTTCGATCGCGCGATCGAGCATTTGTAATTTTAGGCGCAACCGCAGCGGATTGTTTTATAGATAATTAACGGCTAAAAGCTGAGGCACGCTACTAATTTAGTCCGTTGTAGGGTGGTGCGTCAGCGGGGATTGTTCGATCGATATATTGACCGCTACAAGCTGAGACACCCTATTAATTTACCACTAATTGCTAACTCCATCGACCTACAATCTGCTGTATATGCCTAAATTGAAATTTCAACTATCATCTTGGCTTCCCCGTCTCCCCACTCAAGTCTGGATTCTCGCCGCAGGCAGATTCCTCTCCCAAAGCGGCACCGGTTTTACTTTATTTTACGCGCCGATCTTTTTTGTCGATCGCGTCGGTTTATCTGCAACTGCTGTTGGTATCGGTTTGGGTATCGGTTCAATTGCTGGAATATTCGGCCGCGTTTTGGGCGGTTCTTTTTGCGATTCTAAATTTTGGGGAAGGCGGCGAACTTTATTGCTGGCGACAATGATTGCGGCTGTGGCTTCTTTTGTACTGGCGGCAACTAATAATTTCGGCGGCTTAGTTGCAGGAAATGTACTGATGGGTTTTGGCGTGGGTTTGTATTGGCCTCCAACGGAGACAATGGTGGCGGATTTAACGGAGGGCGATCGGCGACAGGAGGCTTTTGCTTTGACGCGGCTTGCTGATAATTTGGGTTTGCAAGTTGGGATTATTTTTGGCGGTGTTTTGATTGCGGTAACGGGGAATTATCGATCGCTCTTTATTATCGACGGTATCTCGTTTATAGTGCTGTTTGCGGTGGTGGCGATCGCGATTTCAGAAACCTATAAACCTTCTACTGCAACAGATGCAAGCCCAAAAAATCTCAAAAATGGCTGGATGGTGGCGTTGAACGATCGCACTTTGCTAGTATATGCCTCGGTAAATATTTTGTTCACTCTCTACATTTCCCAAATTCAAACCACAATGCCGCTGTATTTTAGTAAGTTTGTGCAGGTGGGGACATCGGGAGGAGGCTTTTCTACAGGTACAATTACCGTTTTGTTTGCTTTTAGTACATTTTTAACGGTAGCTTTGCAACTGCCGATTGTGAAAGCTTTGAGGGGGTTTTCCCATCCAAAAGCTTTGATGATTTCGGCGCTGCTGTGGGGAATGGGATTTATCGCGATCGGCTTGACGGGAATGGCAGCAACTGGCAATCTATTTTTAGCTGTTTTAGGCTTGAGCTTTTTGTCCTTAGCGACAGTTGCTTATACGCCTTTTGCTTCGGCTTTGGTGGTGGATTTAGCGCCGGAGTCTTTGCGAGGCGTGTATTTGGCGCTTAATTCTCAGTGTTGGGCGATCGGCTATTTAATCGGGCCGCCGCTGGGCGGTTTCGCCTTGGATCGGGGTAAATGGGGGGCGGATAATTTTTGGTTGGGTTTGGCTGTTAGCGTGATATTGGCGATCGCGATTTTGCGAAAGCTCGATCCCATGTTGAAAGAAAAAATTATTGCAAAAAAACAACTTTTGTGATATGTCAACTAGACAAATAAATAAATTGCCAAAAATGCCGATCGCCCTCAAATTGCGATCGGCATTTTTGGCATACACACCCGAACCAAGAAACCGGATTTTGGAACCGAAATAGAAAGTTTTAAGCAAATATTGTGCCGAAAAACCCGGTAGAGCGATCGTCGCCCCTGCTTCCGCAAACTAAAGCAATTATTTTATACAAAGTCGCCTCCGTACACAGTCTATCTGTATAGTAACTCGGCGCACCTGAACCCCTACCAAGAGCACAGCGACACCATTTTTGCATAATCTATTACAGAACTTATTAAAGATATAAAAAATCTAAAAGTCATGAATTTAAAACTTGTGGATTTGGCTACCAAATAGATTTACAATCGCTAGAAAGCTACTAGCAATTTTAGAATTTCTTGGTGAGGAGTCGCAATGAAAACACATTTACTATTTAGTGCCGGCGGAGCAGGTTTACTGTATCTACTTGTTGGTTCTTTACCATTGGCAGCCATGCCACCGATTGCAGATCGAGAAACATTAAGCACTCAAGACTTCAAAGAGTCAGATGATAAAATTAGCCTGAATACAACTGTTGAAAATCCGCTCAAAATCCCTCAAACATCAGAATTCAAACAAATCGAGGAGCCACCAGTTGATAGTACCACATCAACAGACGATCGCGTCGCCAACCTCAATCAGCCAGAAACAGCAGCATTAACCGCAGCAAATCCCCCAAAAGATTCATTAAACTTAGCCGAAACACCAGCCAACCAAGCCCCCGCCGAAGTCACAGAAACCACATCTGAGATTCCCGCCCAAAACCCGGCACCAGCCGAAGTCACAGAAACCACATCTGAGATTCCCGCCCCAAGCCCGGCACCAGCCATTGCTCAAACACAAACACCTACTTCAGAAAAGTTAGCTGAAATCGAAAACAGCGCTTCCTTAGAGCCCGCACCAACCAACAGCCAAACTCCCGAATCTACCCAACTCGAACAAGTAACATCTGTCTCGCAACTCTCCGACGTGCGCCCGACAGACTGGGCATTTCAAGCCCTGCAATCTCTCGTAGAAAGATACGGCTGCATAGCGGGATATCCAGACGGCACATTCCGAGGCAATCGGGCAATGACTCGCTACGAATTCGCCGCCGGTTTAAATGCTTGCTTGGATAAGGTAACAGAGTTAATTAAAAGCGGTACGGGAAATTTAGCAACCAAAGAAGATTTAGCTTCTCTCCAAAGATTGCAAGAAGAATTTGCAGCAGAATTGGCAACTTTGCGCGGTAGAGTCGATGCTTTAGAATCCCGCACCGCCGAATTAGAAGCAAATCAATTTTCGACAACAACTAAACTCAGCGGCGAAGCCATTTTTAGTGTTGCCGACACTACCAAAAACAATAACAGCGATACTCAGACAGTTTTCAATTACCGAGTGCGGCTGAATCTCCTTACCAGTTTCACCGGCAAAGACACATTAATCACAGGCTTGCAAGCTTACAACATTCGCAGCTTCGGGCCAGATTTGGGTTTGTCAACGGGAGCATTTAGCGGTTTATCTGACAGTCAGGCAAGGCTGAGTTTTGAGCCACAATTTCCCGGAATCAACCCTCAGAATTTATCTAGCATTGGCGCTAACACAGTTGAACTTTACAAACTGCTTTACGTCTTTCCAGTTTCTAACAGCATCACTTTATTTGCTGGCCCGAAGGCGGAAACTTCCGATGCTTTTCAAGCAATCACTCCTTTTGCAGGAGAAGGGCAAGAATCTATTTCTAGATTTGCAGGTTACAACCCTGTAGTGCGCGTATCGGGCGGCACTTCTGGCAGCGGTTTGGCATCGGCTGGCGGGTTTATTTGGAACATTTCTAAAAAGCTCAATCTCACAGCTTTGTACGGCAGTGTAAATGCTGCTTTGCCTAACGATTTAGGCTTTCCAGCTACTCCGTTGGGGGCTGGTTTATTTGAGGGAAGTACGGTTGCTGCGGCGCAGTTAACGATTAAACCAACTAGCAGTATTGACATTGGTTTGAATTACGCTTACAGCCGCCACCAATTGAATATTCTGGCTACAGGATTATCTGATGCGGATTTGGGTTCTATTTTGGGAAGAGATAGAGAACCTGTTAACGGCGGGGTGAGGCTCAATTCGTTTGGCGGTACTGCAACCTGGCGGCTTTCTCCGAAAGTTGCTGTTTCTACCTATGGAGCTTGGATAATTGCTGATGCTGAAAGAAGCAATGCTTCTACAACTTTCAACAGTTGGATGTTTGGTTTACATTTCCGAGATTTGTTCAAATCAGGAAATAATGCAGGTATTCTGTTTGGACAGCCTTTGGATCGCGATTCGGTAAGTGGCGGTGCTCGTTTTCAGGCCAACAAAGCAACTCCTTACCATTTGGAGGCTTATTATCGTTTCAAAGTTAACGATAATATCAGCATTACACCGGGGGCTTTTGTGTTGTTCAATCCTGAAGGTACTAAGGATAATGACACTGTAGGAGTAGGCGTTCTTCGCACTACTTTTACTTTCTAAAAAGTGGCGACACTATTATCTGTTTGTAGTAAGGACTTCAATTTTTTGTCATAAATTTAGGCAACTTAAGGATTAAAGTCCTTACTACAAACGATTATTTTCTGCGATCGCCCAATTTGCGATATACTTCTCTCAAATCAACTTGATGGTGAGCCAAAGCAACCAAAGCGTGATAAAATAAATCGGCAACTTCCCCAGCAATCCCGTCTTTGTCGTCATCTTTGCAAGCCATCACAACTTCCGCCGACTCTTCGCCAATCTTCTTGAGAATCTTATTGTCGCCTCCCTCGAACAACTTGCAAGTATAAGATGTTTCGTTAGGATTGTCCCGCCGATCGCAAATTACGGCAAATAATTGAGATAACATATCTCCAGGCGGCGGTTGAATTCCCCCATCAACTTGGTGAAAACAACTTCTTTCTCCCGTGTGACAAGCAATATCTCCGACTTGTTCCACTGTCACCAGCAAAGCATCGCTATCGCAGTCGTAACGCAGCCCTTTGACATTTTGAAAGTGTCCCGAAGTCGCGCCTTTGGGCCACAATTCGGCGCGAGAACGACTCCAGAACCAAGTTTGACCGGTTGCGAGGGTTTTTTGCAGCGACTCGCGATTCATCCACGCCATCATCAATACAGTGCCGTCTAAGTAATCTTGGACGATCGCCGGGACTAAACCGCGATCGTCGTAACGAATCTTTTCAATGGGAATCGATCGGCTTAAACTAGACAAATCCGTAGCAGACATAATTTTATTTCAACTTTGATAGTAGAGATTTACGCTTTTTTGTCCGACAATTCTTTTCATTAACCGCAGAGGACGCTCTTGAGACAGAGAAACAAAAGAAAAGAAGAGATAGCTAATCTTTAAGCCAGAAGCGAGTTACTGAAGACACAGCTTTTTGGCGATCGACACCTGTGGCAACATAGCAAGTTAGGGACAAATTGTCAACAACAATTTTACAAAAAATTACAATTGAGTGCGATCGGTGCCAGCAGTACAAAGCCTGAAAAACCTAACCTAGTATTGCTACGGATTGGTTTGTATCCTAAAATCAATTAACATAGTTTCTTTAAATCGACCTAACCATTATCCTGAAGTCGCTATAAAAGTATTCTAGCAACAACAGACCTTCACTAAGGAGAAAACATTGGTTTCCACAACACACTTGAAAACCACCAAATCAGAAGAAATCTTTGCCGCCGCCCAGAAATTGATGCCCGGTGGCGTCAGTTCCCCCGTGCGCGCCTTCAAATCCGTAGGCGGAGGGCCAATAGTCTTTGACAGGGTAAAAGGAGCCTACATTTGGGATGTTGACAGCAACCAATACATTGACTACGTAGGCTCTTGGGGCCCAGCCATCTGCGGCCACGCCCACCCAGAAGTCATCAAAGCCCTTCACGAATCCTTAGAAAAAGGTACAAGTTTCGGCGCACCCTCGCTGTTGGAAAACGTGCTCGCCGAAATGGTGATTGATGCCGTTCCCAGCATTGAAATGGTGCGATTTGTCAATTCCGGCACCGAAGCCTGCATGGCCGTTTTGCGACTGATGCGAGCCTTCACCGGACGCGATAAATTGATTAAATTTGAAGGCTGCTATCACGGGCACGCCGATATGTTTTTGGTAAAAGCCGGTTCGGGTGTCGCAACTCTCGGGCTTCCCGACTCTCCGGGCGTGCCAAAATCTGCTACCGCCAACACCCTCAACGCTCCCTACAACGACTTGGAAGCAGTTAAGGCTTTATTTGCCGAAAATCCCGGCGAAATCGCAGGCGTAATTCTCGAACCAGTTGTAGGGAATGCCGGATTTATTGTACCGGATGCGGGTTTTCTCGAAGGTTTGCGGGAAATTACCAAAGATAACGGTGCTTTATTAGTTTTTGATGAAGTAATGACCGGTTTCCGCATCGCCTACGGCGGAGCTCAGGAAAAATTCGGTGTCACCCCAGACTTGACAACTTTGGGTAAAGTTATCGGCGGCGGTTTGCCGGTGGGAGCTTACGGCGGACGGCGCGATATTATGGGGATGGTGGCTCCAGCGGGCCCTGTGTATCAAGCTGGTACGCTTTCGGGAAATCCTTTGGCGATGACTGCTGGGATTAAAACTTTGGAATTGCTGCAAAAACCTGGCACTTACGAACAGTTGGATAGGATTACGAAAAAACTGTCCGACGGATTGCTGAAAATTGCTAAGGAAGCGGGACACGCGGTTTGCGGCGGGCAAATTAGCGGGATGTTTGGCTTGTTTTTTGCGGCGGGCCCGGTGCACAATTACGATGATGCTAAGAAGTCGGATGTAGCAAAGTTTGGCCGCTTTCATCGCGGAATGTTGGAGCACGGTATTTATCTGGCTCCTTCGCAGTTTGAGGCTGGATTTACTTCTTTGGCTCATACTGATGAGGATATCGATCGCACTTTGGCGGCAGCGCGCGAAGTGATGGCTAGTATTTAAAGTGCGATGGTTGCGAATGCAAGTCCTTAAAACTCAGGGATAAACGATTAAAGTCCTTGCTGCAAAAAACTGCAAGGACTTTAATTTTTAACAGATGATTCGGCGGTTTAAACCGCCAGAAAGTCAAACAAAGTCGGCCGAGGCCGACTGGTTCATAAAGGGTATCCAAAACCCAGATTTAGTATGACTAATGACTAATGACTACTGACTACTGACTCCTAACTACTGACTACTGACTACTGACTACTGACTACTGACTACTGACTACTTCACTCGTTGAGAAATTCACCTTCACAGATAATTGAGTCTCTGCTTTCCAAATCTTCTTGATTCCAAATCGAGTTTAATGCTGCCGAACTTAGAGAAGTTGACATTGTATTTAATGTTGTGTTGTAGTATTCGACAGCATTATTCTGTTCCATCTGCGGCGCTTCCTTAAAGTAGGAATTAATATCCGGCGTGCAGCGCTGGGCTTGGTAGTATAAATAAGCTTCAGCATTAATGCACATGACGTGGTAAAAATCCTTGTTGGCTGCTGCGATCTCTCCGAGTTTGTACAGCGCTAAACCTCGGTTGAGATAAGCTTTGACATAGTTTGGATCTAGTTCCACTGCTTTGTCAAAGTCTTCTATTGCTAGCTGCATTTGTTTTAATTTATAGCGCACGCATCCTCTGTTGTAATACGCATAAATATTTTTTGGATCGATTCCTAGTGCAGTGTTGTAATCGGCGATCGCCTGCGTATTGTCTTTTAGTTGGTGGTAACAGAGGCCGCGATTGATGTAAGCCTTGATATATCTAGCATTCAACCGCAGCGTTTCATTAAAGTTCTCTATTGCTGCCTCTTTTTCTCCCAAAAGGTAGTAAGCCCGCCCCCGGTTGTAATAGGTTTTATAATTGTGGGAATTGATCGAGAGAGCTTGATTGTAGTCTTCTATTGCTTCTTCGTAATGTCCTAAATTAGCAAGTACGAGTCCCCGGTTGTTGTAAATAGCGTGACTGTCAGGTTTGTTTGCTAAAGCGCAGTTGAGATCCTCAATGGCTTTGTCGTTTTCTCCGAGATGCCGCCAAGCATTACCTCGATTCAGATAAGCCTCGAACAAATTAGGATTGATATCTAGTGCTTGGCTGAGGTCTTCGATCGCCCTTTGGTAATCTTTCATGTAATAGTAGACTAAGCCGCGATTGTTATATGCTTTGGCATCAGCGGGATTTTCCTGCAGTATCTGATCGAAGTCTTCGATCGCCGCTTCGTAGTTTCCTTTCTTGGCGCTATGTAAACCGCGCTTGTAAAATTGTTTGAGGTTCATAGGTGAGTTGATTTGAGATTTTAGATACTTCGGCTTCGCTCTGAACAAGTTTTAGATACTTCGGCTTCGCTCTGAACAAGTTTTAGATTTTAGATTGACTTGCTGCTGGGTGAATCACCGGAGTTTGAACAAGCGTCTAAAGTGTTGGGAACTGCACATTTATAATGTCGGCGGCACGGTGTCGGTTATTGGGTGGGGTTAACTTTCAGGATTCCTTGATTCTGGGGAGAGATTCCTTTGTACTCTGTGTTGAGTTCGACAGACGTTAATCTGTTGAAACAGCATCCATTTACACCCAGAGTAACTCTTGAGTTATTCCAGGAAATCTACCCAAAACAGGATTTAGGTCGATCTTAACAGCAGTTAAATCATGTTGAAAGAGCACGAGCCTCGGCTGGATTTAATTTATGAGTTCGATTGTTTACCCGATGGCTTACGCCCCGCTACGCTACGACTTTCGCTCAACATTTTAGTTGGCGCTGGTGCTCTGTGTGTCTCTATGTAGGTGCGATCGGCACGGGTAGCAAAATTAAGCTTGACGCACCCCTCGGTATAAATTGTTCCACGCATTTCTCTTGAGTAAAATTTATATCCTGTTTAGCAATTTCAACTCAGTATTTCTCGCAGCAGATATTGACAAAATTTTGCTGGCTAATTAGTTGACATACTCACCGCACTTTTAGGGCGGTGATTCTTGACGCTTCACTGACTGATGCTACCGAAATAGTCTTACTCTGTCTCTGCGCCCGTTTATAGTCGTGGCAATGCCCTATCCCGACTTTGTTTATATTTTTTGCAGCGTTCTCATCGCGCTCGTGTTCAGTGCCACAATTCAAACACTGAACCGCTCTGATTTTTAAATCCAGTCTTCCCCACTTAAAGCCGCAATCTGAGCAAATTTGACTGGTAGGCTCCCAGCGACTAATTACTCTAAAGTCTCGACCAAACTTCTCAGACTTTGCCTCGCACAAAGTTCGGAATTCTCTCCATCCCTGAAGACTAATAGCTCTAGCAAGTTTGCGGTTTTTGACCATTCCAGACACATTTAAGTCTTCCAAAACGATAGTTTGGTTTTCACTAACAATTTTGGTTGACAGCTTGTGCAAGAAATCTTTACGGGTGTCTGCAATTTGATTGTGCAGTTTGGCTATCTGAATCCGAGTTCTATTTCTGCGTTTCGAGTCTTTAGATTGCCGAGCTAGCTTTTTTTGAAGTTTACGAATTTTTCGATCTAACACTTTATAGTCTGGACTTTTAGCTTTTTCCCCATTACTCATCACAGCAAAAGTTTTAATCCCTAAATCAATTCCGACACTTGGGTTTTTAGCATCAATTTGAACGGGCTTAACTTCTACTACAAAGCTTAAAAAATAGCGATTAGCACAGTCCTTTAGTACAGTTACAGAGCTAGGCTCTGATGGTAACTCCCTAGACCAAATAGGGCTAAGATTTCCAATTTTTGCTAAGTACACGGACTCACCTTTGATAGAGAAACCTGTTTTAGCAAAAGTTGCAGACTGACTGTTAGTCTTTTTTTTGAATTTTGGTTGACCCACTTTCTTGCCTTTTCTCTTCCCTTTTAGGGAATCAAAATAGTTTTTGTAAGCAACCTCTAACTGTTTGAGGGATTGTTGCAACGGCACGGACGAAACATCGTTCAACCATGCCCTTTCTTCTGTCTTTTTAGATATAGTTAGAGACTTGGATAGAGTGTTGTACTCAGGATATTTGCCACATCTACTAACAGCCAAGGCATCGTTCCAAACAACTCTTACACAACCAAACAACTGAGCCAAACTATGGCGTTGTCTATCGGTTGGATAGAATCTGTATTGGAACCTTGCTTTCATTTTTTTTAGCTGTTTTACTACTTTAGTATGCCATACTATTTTAACACAGTCAGGAAAATTCAGAAGGAATTAAAGCCGTCCTAGAACGACGGGGTTTTAAACCCATTTCTTTGAAAAATTACCGATTACCGCTCGACTTCCTCTTCCACATAAACTCTCAATTTCTCCAAATCTGGAAGTTCGACCAATTCTTTTTCCTTTTCCTGAACAGAGATTGGCATCATCACAGGTTTGCGGTGTTCTATCCAGCAACTCGCCAGCGGCAAAGTTTGTTCCAAATCTTCCAAAGGCCTCGGAATTACCATCACCGCGTTCAACTCGCCAATGCGTTCAGCTTCGTACATCCCGGCTTCTACGGCGACTGCGACATCTGCAACTGCACCGCGAATAATTGCCGTACACAAACCTGCGCCAATTTTCTCGTAGGCGGCCAAGTGTACGTCTGCGGATTTGAGCATAGCATCGCAAGCACCGACCATTGCCGGAAATCCCCGCGTTTCGAGCAAACCGATCGCCTGATTGCTCAGCCGCGAATAATTGCCGCTTTCGGAGAGTTCAGTCAGCCGGAAGCCGATCGGCAAAACCACTTCCAAATTAGCCAAAGGTCTGGCAATCACCAATTTAGAAACAAACTGTCCGAACTGTTCTGCTGTCTGAGCTCCTGCTTCCACAGCCAAACGCACGTCCGAAATTCTGCCCCGGACGATCGCCGTACAGTGACCGGAACCAATTTTTTCGTATCCTACTAAAATCACCCCCGCCGACTTCAGCATCATGTCAGCAGTCCCGACAATTGCCGGAAAACTCTTGGTAGATACCAAACCCAAAGCAGTATCTTTGAAATATTCTTGGCGCTGCGAGCGATCGGGGTCAATTTTACGATCTATTTGTCCGTCCATCTTCAATTACCTTTAGAAACTTCTCAAAATTAAAATTTGTGGATAATTGTAGTTTCTCAGATGACAAGACAGACTGCACGAGCTGCCAGACACAGATTTCTGCTGCAAAGCCTTAAAAATTGCTGAGCTACCAATAATATAAGATTACCTATTTATATTTTTTTTATTCTGCCTTCAGCATAGCTGCCTTTTGCTGAAATGACCACGCCCCAACATTGTCAATACAAGCCCTTGACAGTTTTGAGGGTCAAGCCCAAAATTCAGACAAAATTTCAATCTCTCAGATCGATCTGCGAAATAAATCTCAAATCTAAAATCTAAAATCGACTTACCGCTACCCGGAACCGCCCGAGAGAGTTTGACCGTTTTCCTCCGATCGATTAAAAGCTTGTCGGTGCGGAAACAGCGTCCCCAGCAGCCGATTGATGTGAGCTTGGCCGTACAGAATAGTTGGGGTATCTGCTGGTTGGGGCTGGTCTGAGGCAGTGTCTTGCAGCGGTTGTGGGGATGTCTCCGGCGGTGTTTGAGGCTGTGTGGGGGCCGCGGTTGGCTCATCGGTCGGTCGATCGACCGCCGGCGTACTAACTGGGGGAGGTTCCGGTTCCGGGGGTGCTTCTGCTTCTGCGGTTACTTCTGCTGGTACTTGGCGGCTGGTATCTCCGATCAGAGAACCGGCTGGCAAAATTTGCAGTTTGTCGATAGAAGGATTAATCAGGGTTGTCGCCGCGCCTATACAGGCATTTTCGCCGATCGTCCCCGCGCCTACTACCAGCACCCCTGCACCCAGAATCGCGCCCGCCCCGATGTCCAGATCGCCTTCACGGGCGTGAAGGATAGTTCCCATCCCGATACACGCACCGGCGGCGATCGAGATCCGACTTCCCGGATCTGCTTGCAGGATGACTCCTGGGGCGATCGCCGCACTTTCATTCACAACTACATCGCCACTCATCAAAATCTGAGAGTTGCTACTTAATTGCAGTGGCGATAAATACATTCAACTTTACCATGAAATGAGCTATTTTTTTAGAGAAAAGGACTTTAATTTATGGGTTTTATTGACTCAAAAAAATTAACCGCATCCATCCAATAAACGAGAAATTACTAATATTGAAAAGCTCGATCGAGACTGAATCTAAACCTAAATTACGCAGGCTTAAACTTGCGTACCTTACCCATGTAAGTAACGCATCAAACCTTTTTTGCCTAAATTTTGTTCGGGCTTTAAGATTTTTTATAAAGTTTGAGAAAATCTTAAATTTTTCCCAAAAATTCTCAATCGAACTGTTTAACTCTCTCAAACCAAACTTGAATCCTAGGGTTGGTTCTCCCATTAGCCCAACGCGAGCACTTAACGGGAGAAACAAGCTAATTACCAGGCGTTCTTAAGGGCGCTGGATGATTTCTTCGAGTACGCGACGTTTGGCCTTGGAGTCGATACCGAGCAAGCGGACGTACTCGCCGCTGTGTTCTTGGAGACAGCTTTCGAGAGCCGAAATTACTTCGGATTCGCGGTTGGAGTCGATCGGCGCGCAACTACTCCAAGAACCGGTGCGGAAACGGCGCGCGTCGGCGTGTTCGGTGCCAATTTTGTAGCCTTGGGAGAGCAGGTTGCGGATTTGGTCGATCGCCTTGCCGGTCAAGATGCCGCTGCTGGCGACCGCACCTGTGTAAGCTTCTTTACCTTTCCCTGCTTTGAATCCCGAGGTTGCACCAGACTGAGCCGATTGAGCTACTGGGCCGTCGGGACGCTGAATAATTTCTTCAACCACGCGGCGTTTAGCTTTCGGGTCAATCCCGATCAAGCGCACGTATTCGCCAGGATATTGGTTCATCACAGATTCTAAAGCGGCGATCGCCTCAGATTCATTTCTCGTTTGCAGCGAAGCCCCGCTTTGCCAGGAACTGGTACGGAAGCGGCGCGCGTCGGCGTGTTCCGTCCCCACTTTGTAACCTTGACTTAGCAAGCCGCGAACAGTCGCCACTGTTTCCGCGCTCAATTTGCCGCTGCTGGAGGCAGAACCGGTATTGCGGTGAGAAGCTTGTGCAAATTGACCGTTAGATTGGTGAGTTTTTGCGCCGTTAGAACCGCTAGAGCCGTTTTCTCCCGGTCTTTGGACAATTTCTTCGAGTACGCGGCGCTTGGCTTTGGTGTCAATCCCGATCAAGCGGACGTATTCTCCTTGGTGGTCGGCCATGCAAGCCGACAAAGCTGCGATTACTTCTGAGTCGCGGGTTGAGGAAATCGGGCCGCAAGTGCGCCAAGAACCGGTACGGAAGCGGCGCGCGTCGGCGTGTTCCGCTCCCACGCTGTATCCTTGGGCTAGTAAATTGCGGATGCTATCAGTTATAGAAGAACTCAATTGGCTGCCGGTTTGAGTAGAATAATTCATTTGAGTGATATTTGAGTTTTTAGCTTGCTCGTTGCGAATTGGTGCTAGACAGGCAATGTTGTCAGCGCAGCGATAACCCGTTCTCAGAGCGTCATTGATGCCGATGACGTGGGTCGCAAATTTTACATCTGAATCTAGAACATCTGGCAAGCGATCGGCTTGCTGCTGATTGGTGATGATAGCTCCCGAAGGTATGTACTTACCGGGGGGAATCTCCACATCTTGAATTAATACGTGCATCATCACAATGCACCCGTTTCCCACCCTGGCATTGAACACCGTAGAGCGAAAGCCGATAAAGCACTCGTCGCCCACGTAGGCAGGGCCGTGAATTAAACTCATGTGCGTGAGCGAAGTATTTTTCCCCACCCACACAGAATAAGATTTGTCGTCGTCTCCTGTGACTCGGCCTTGTTCTAGGCCGTGAATCACTACTCCGTCTTGAATGTTGCTTCCTCCTCCAATATAAAAAGGAGTGCCTTCATCGGCGCGGATAGATGTCCCGGGGGCAATCATCACATTAGAACCGATATGCACATCCCCAATAATGTTAGAAAAGGAATGTACGTAGGCGGTATCGTGAATTTTGGGCTCAGCCAAGTTTTTCGACCAAGGCGTCGGGGGAGCCGCAACGTTGCGGACTGCCATAAATTAAGTTCTCCTAAGCTGAAAAATTTTTTTGTTAGTTGTTAGTTGTTAGTTGTTAGTTGTTAGCTGTCAACTGTTCACTGTTCACTGTTAGCTGTTCACTGTTCACTGTTAGCTGTTCACTGTTAGCTGTTCATTGTCAACTGTCAACTGCCAACTGCTTTCCTGTCAACTGTCAACTGTCAACTGCTTTCCTGCCAATTGCTTTCCTGTCAACTGCTTTCCTGTCAACTAGCGGTATGGGTCGTCTTTTTTACTGTAAATGAGGCGGTTTTCTACATTGACAGTATCTATAATGCCTACTACCAGAGCATCGATCGGACGGTTTTCGCTCCCGGGCGCGATCCGGGCTGCGCTACCTTTGGTCACTAAAACCCATTCATCTATACCAGCGCCCACACAGTCAGCCGCTACTTCATATCCGGGAACTGGCAAACCTTCTTCATTGATGAATTGCAGGAGTAGAAATTTCGATCCTCTCAGCGTCGGCTCTTTTTGGGTACTGACAACTGTGCCGAGAACTTTGGCCATTTGCATTTTAGGTAATTGGTAATTGGTAATTGGTAACTGTCATTTTTACGCTGTCACTTGTCTTTTTTAAATTAGCTTTCCTCAGTCCGATGTCTGCAAAGAGAGTTTTTCGTCTAGTAACTAATGACTCGTGACTAATGACTGATGACTGATGACTAATAACCAATATCCCATGCCCGCATCAATTAAAAATTAAAAATGCTAAATCAAAAATTTCGCGCTTTTTAATTTTTAATTTTCAAGTTTTAATTACCAAATGCCCCGAACAGCCGATCGCCCGTCTTAAGATCTGTTGAGGGGACGAATACCGCTGACGCCTTCACGGAACTGTTCTACAGCTTCGGTATAGCGAATGGGTAGCACGTACTCCAAGTTTTCGTGAGGGCGGGCGATAATGTGGGTGGACATCACTTGTCCGCCGTTAACGCGCTTCACCGACTCTACTCCAGCGGCTACGGAAGCTTGCACTTCCGAGACATCTCCTCTTACAATGACTGTAACCCGAGCGCTACCGATTTTTTCGTACCCTACCAAGGTGACGCGGGCTGCTTTGACCATTGCGTCTGCTGCTTCCACGACTGCGGGGAAGCCTAGGGTTTCGATCATGCCAACTGCAATTGCCATTGGTTTTACTCCTGATTGAATATTTGGGGAACTAAACTGTTAATTTTTGACGAGCGTACTGATTTTAGTCCAACTTTTCGTCAAATTAATTTTCTGTGGGCTAAGAACTTAGTAGCCTCGGAACTGTTCTACTGCTTCTGTGTAACGAATGGGCAGAACGTATTCTAGGTTTTCGTGGGGGCGAGCGATGATGTGGGTAGAGACTACTTCTCCGCCGTTCACCCGCTTGACGGATTCCACTCCGGCTGCGACTGAGGCTTGGACTTCCGACACGTTGCCACGCACAATCACTGTGACGCGGGCGCTGCCGATTTTTTCATAACCCACAAGGGTAACGCGAGCAGCTTTGACCATAGCGTCGGCAGCTTCCACAACGGCGGGAAAACCTTTTGTCTCAATCATTCCCACGGCTATTGACATTTTTGAATCTCCAATTTAAGCATGAGCGGAATTACCGTTACAAATCTTTGAGAAATCTAAAAATTTGGACGGGGAAGGCCACATTATTTAGGAATGCAGTGTAAAGCTTCCTATCCTTATAGAATAGGGGAATCTGTCCACCTTGACAATATAATCTAACATCATAATGTTTAATAACAAAAATTAAAAATTTTTATGTTACTTAAAATAATTTAATATTTATTTAATAATCTTAAGATTCAGAGGAGTAGATGTGGGTGGCGATCGGGGAGTCGAGTGAGTAAAAATACCTTAAAAGTAGAGTTCGGTAGGTGAAGGCAGGGTCGATCGACGTTGAGAAATTTGGGGATTTCCAAAGGGGGATCGCGAGGAAACAGACACAAAAGGCAGTGCTTACCAATCTGCG
This sequence comes from Microcoleus sp. CZ3-B2, assembly GCF_036705055.1. Classification (NCBI taxonomy): domain Bacteria; kingdom Bacillati; phylum Cyanobacteriota; class Cyanophyceae; order Oscillatoriales; family Microcoleaceae; genus Microcoleus; species Microcoleus sp. CZ3-B2. Next base: position 112,317 of record NZ_JAUBTN010000012.1, read on the forward strand.
GTCTTTTTTTTCTTTGATTGCCGATTCTGAGAAGGCAGTAATTTTGTAGTCACATAATTATCATTTTTGATGCTTTAATGTATAGTTAATTTTGGGTGCAAATTATTTTGCCAGAACTATACGATCGGGTTCAGTCAAAGTTTTAGGGTGTCGGGCGATCGCCCGGAACTGCCTTTGGATCGAGGCAGCCAGTAATTTAAAGTTTCAAGGATAAATTAAATGACTGAATTTCTCCTCCAAGCCTGTTGGTGGGTTCCTTTATATGGCTTAATTGGCGCAATTTTAACTTTGCCGTGGTCTACAGGAACCGTTCGCACCACAGGGCCGAGACCTGCAGCTTACTTCAATTTGTTGATGACTGTATTGGCTTTCATCCACGGAACGGTGATTTTTAGAGCCACGTGGGATCGACCCCCCCAACAGTTGCTCGTACACTGGGTGCAAGCAGCAGATTTAAATTTGTCTTTTGCCATAGAAATCTCCACCATCAGCGTCGGAGCAATGGAGTTAGTTACAGTTCTGAGTCTGCTAGCACAAATTTACGCTATCGGCTACATGGAAAAAGACTGGGCGCTAGCTCGATTTTTTGGGCTGCTGGGTTTTTTTGAAGCAGCAATTAGCGGGATTGCCATTAGCGACTCGCTGCTGCTAACTTACGCTTTGTTGGAAATGCTGACGCTTTCAACTTATTTGCTAGTCGGGTTTTGGTACGCTCAACCCCTGGTAGTAACGGCGGCTAGAGATGCGTTTTTAACAAAGCGTGTAGGAGACGTACCGCTGCTGATGGGAGTAGTGACGCTTTCTACTTTAGCGGGAAGTTTGAATTTTTCCGATTTGGAAAAATGGGCGGAAACTGCAACTTTGTCTCCTGTAGTGGCGACTCTTTTAGGTTTGGCTTTAATCGCTGCACCTACAGCCAAGTGCGCTCAATTTCCTTTCCATTTGTGGCTAGACGAGGCGATGGAAGGGCCCAACCCGGCTTCGATTATGCGGAATACGGTTGTTGTAGGTGCTGGCGCTTATATTTTGATTAAACTTCAGCCTGTTTTAGCGCTGTCGCCGGTGACTGGTGTGGTGTTGGTGGTTTTGGGTGCGGTGACGGCGGTTGGTGCTTCTTTGGTGGCGATCGCCCAAATCGACCTCAAAAGAGCCTTATCGCATTCTACCAGTGCTTCTTTGGGTTTAGTGTTTATCGCGGTGGGGCTCAATGAAGTTGATATTGCTTTGCTGCTGCTGTTCGCGCACTCGATCGCCAAAGGACTATTATTCATGAGCGTAGGGTCAGTGATTCTGACAACCAACACTCAAGATTTAACAGAAATGGGTGGGTTGTGGTCAAAGATGCCTGCCACAACAATGGCTTATTTAGTAGGCGCTTCAGGGATGGTAGCGCTATTACCAATGGGTAACTTTTGGGCGATGCGGCGCTGGCTCAACGGTTTTTGGACAGTGCCCTTGTGGTTGGTAGTTGTATTGCTTTTGGTTAACTGTTTAACAGCCCTAAATTTAACTCGCGTATTCGGTTTAGTGTTTGCAGGAAAACCGCAGCCGAAAACTCGCAGAGCTCCAGAAGTCGGTTGGACTATGGCATTACCGATGGTAACTTTGACCGTGATCGGGCTGTTGGTGCCTTGGATGTTGCAGCGGTGGCAACTGTTAATTAGTTGGACTGGGCCTTGGGCGAAAACCGGGGATTTTGATACTTTAAATTTGCTGTTGAAAACTCTAAATGTTCCGCTTTTAATGTTATCTGGCTTTATTGGCGTTGCGATTGGGGTGGCGATTTATTGGTACGGAGTTTTACCTAGACCGGTACGGCTGCCGTTGCCGGCGGTGCAGGATTTGTTTGCTTACGACTTTTATATCGATCGAGTTTACCGCTTGACTGTGGTTTGGGCCGTGGCTTCTATTGCTCAAATCAGTGCTTGGACTGACAAGTACGTAGTAGACGGGGTGGTGAATTTGTTCGGTTTTGCCACAATTTTCAGCGGCGAAGGGTTGAAGTACAGCGGAACCGGTCAGTCGCAGTTTTATGTGTTGACTATTGCGGGGGGGGTTGCTGTGTTGCTAGGGCTGATTATTTGGCTTTTTTGAACCGCAAATGAAAGGCGGATTTACGAGGATAAATGCAGAGGAATTGTTTTGAGTTTGTCGGCTTTTTTTCTAATTTTATTTGATGTCAATTGGTCACAATTGTGCAAGCGGAATTTTCCCATCGGGTAAAAGTTCGGGTATTGAAATTGTGTCGTAATGCGAGCGTCCCCGAAGAGCGAGGTGTATAATACTCGCTCTTCGGGGACGCTCGCACTCCAAGAAAAGATATTTTTTGCAAAAATGAGATGATCCCATTTAATTGGCAAATCTTATCGATCGCTAATACTTCAGGTTATAGGACGATTCCAGAGTCATTGGCATCTATGTTAACAAGAAAATTGAGCGATCGCTTTTTTATGCAGTTCCTTTGCGTTAATGTTAAATATAGTTCTAAAAGCTGCGTAACAAGGGAAGTTTGAATTGATGCTCAGTGCTTTAATCTGGATACCAATGTTGACCGCCGCTCTGATTGGGTTCTGGCCCAGTGCGGTGAGTTCTAAAGTAGTTCGGAATGCCTCTCTCGTCCTTGCGGGCGTGACTTTTATTCTCTCGGTGATTGTAGCTGCTCAGTTTGATATCAGTACGAGTCAGTTGCAGTTTTCGGAATTTGTTCCTTGGCTCGATGCTTTGGGATTGAATTACAATCTCGGCGTTGATGGTTTGTCTCTGCCTTTGGTGATTTTAAATACTCTACTGACAGGGGTCGCTATTTACGCTACGGATGATTCGATCCGCAGACCTCGACTTTATTATTCTTTGATGCTGTTAATTAGTGGTGGAGTCACGGGAGCTTTTTTATCTCAAAATTTGCTGCTATTTTTCCTGTTTTTTGAGGTAGAATTGATTCCGCTTTACTTGTTGATTGCGATTTGGGGCGGCGAGCGCCGGGGTTATGCTGCTACTAAGTTTTTAATCTATACTGCATTTTCTGGCATGGTTTTGCTGGCTTCTTTTTTGGGAGTAGTTTGGCTCAGCGGTGCTTCTAGTTTCGATATGGTTGGTGCAGCGGGTGCATCGCATTTACAAGGTGGATTGCCTTTACCTTTGGTGAGGCAACTTGTGTTGCTGGCTGGGGTGTTACTAGCTTTTGGAATTAAGATTCCTTTGGTACCTTTTCATACTTGGCTGCCGGATGCTCACGTAGAAGCTTCGACTCCTGTTTCTGTGCTGTTAGCGGGGGTGCTGTTGAAGTTGGGAACCTACGGAATGCTGCGCTTTGGTTTGGGTTTGTTCCCCGATGCGTGGGCGGTGGCTGCGCCTTGGTTGGCGAGTTGGGCGGTGGTAAGCGTGATTTACGGGGCGAGTTGCGCGATCGCCCAAAAAGATATGAAAAAAATTGTAGCTTACAGTTCCATCGCTCATATGGGCTACATTTTGTTAGCTAGCGCCGCAGCTACAGAGATTAGTACGATCGGCACTGTTTTGCAAATGGTTAGCCACGGTTTAATTTCAGGGCTGCTATTTTTGAGTGTCGGTATTGTTTACAAAAAATCTGGAAGCCGCAACATCGACGTGCTCAAAGGTTTGTTCAATCCCGATCGCGGTTTACCGATGATTGGTAGTTTAATGATCCTCGGCGTGATGGGAAGTGCCGGCATTCCGGGGTTATCGGGATTTATTGCTGAATTTTTGATTTTTCGGGGCAGTTTACCAGTGTTTCCAGTGCAAACTGTGCTCTGCATGATCGGCACTGGTTTGACTTCAGTTTACTTTTTAATTATGGTCAACCGCGCCTTTTTCGGCCGCCTTTCCGATTTGGTGGTGAATTTGCCACAAGTCCGCTGGCGCGATCGCATTCCTTCGCTGGTTTTAGCAGTAATTATCGCCATCATGGGAGTGCAGCCTGGAGTTTTAGTAGCTTTGAGCGAGAAAACTGCGATCGGCTTAGTATCGGCTGTGCCCGCACAAGTTCAACAAGTTGCTCACAACTTGGAGTGAAATCTTCCGTAGGTGCGATCGTTCGGACTTCAGCCCTCTTCAAATTCTGAAGACTGAAGTCCAAACAATCAAACCTTGCTCTGGATTCTGAATTTCTCGGTAATAAAACAGTTATTCAATGAAGGTTGAAATCTAATGACAACTACCGTATTAAAACCCTCTGCCCATCCTCTATCCGCCTACATTGACATCTTGGAATCAGGCAAAGCTTTGCTTCCAGAATCAACGGAAAATGTAGTAGAAGTAGTCGGCATTCTCAAAAGTTACGGTGTAGTTCTAGATGCCTACTCCCTCAATCTTAACTACATCGCTGAAAAACAATTCTTAGTGCTTTTTCCGTTTTTTAAATATTTTAACGGAGAAGTGACTCGACCGAAATTAATCCGCTATTTGTGGCACGACCGCATTAATTTTGAGTATGCTGAGTATGTGATGAGAACCATGCTTTGGCACGGCGGCGGGGGTTTGGACAGTTATTTGGATTCCCCGGAATTTAGCAGTTTGACACAAAAGGCGATCGCAGCTAAGTTAAAAGGCAATTTTTTCATGCAGGGACTGCACAAAGTCTTCCCTAATTTTTTGCCCGAACAAGTGCGGATGCTGGCTTACTACACCGGGCTGGGTCAGTTTTGGCGGGTAATGAGCGATTTATTTATCGATTTGTCCGATCGCTACGAAGCAGGTGAAATTAAGTCGATCGCTGACGTAGTTGATTTTATCTTAGCAGGTTTGGTCGGTGCCGCCAGTCTACCAATCACCTACAGCGTCAAAATTGGCGATCGAGACTACGATATCATTCCAGCCTCGGCAGGTTTGACATTTTTAGCAGATGTAGCAGTCCCTTATGTAGAGGCAATTTTCTTTCGAGGTACTGCATTTTTTGGAGTAGTTTCATACAACGCCCAAGCACATCAAATCCCCGAAGAACAAAAAGATTTTGGCTACGGGGCCTTATTTGCTGACCCTTTGCCCATCGGAGGCGCAGGCATTCCGCCCACTCAATTAATGCAAGATATGCGGCATTTTCTGCCGGATTATTTGCAAGAAATTTACCGCAGTAGTTGTCGCGGCGAAGATGATGTGCGCGTGCAAATTTGCCAAAGTTTTCAGAAGTCGATGTTTTGCGTGACGACTTCGACTATTTTGGGTTTAGCACCTCATCCGATGAATACCTCAGATCCAGAGGAAAAAAAGGCTAATCGGGCTTATTTGGAAGCTTGGATGGATCGATTTGGCAATTCTCGTTTGGAGTGGGCAAATCAGCCAACTAACAGATCCTGTCAGTTGTTCCCAGAACGGTAAAAAGTAGTAATTGTATGGTGCGTGACAGCGAGAAATATTTGATTCGCTGCTTGTGACGGTGGAGTGTCGCGCACCTCGGTAAAAATTTGCCTGCTGGTGCGAGGAAAAAGTAGCAGTTATTTTTTTACAACAAATTAACCTGTCCGAACTCAAGTAGTAGGGCGATGCAATTTGAATAAGTTTTATTTATAACACACATATATATATATATATAATTCAAATAGCAGAAGTATTGAACTTGCTTATAGGAAACAGTAGAGTGATAGTTAATCAGCCAAAGATAAACTGATTCATGCAAAGTTCAGTCTATTAGACGCGCTCGTAGGAAGAAAATTTATGACGGGTGGCAAACTAAGTTGTAAAGTCTATTTTGTCTAGGGTAATTTAGGAGTAGATCCTATCACTGGTCTACCCGGGGTAAGTTCAGAAATTTTTACGGAATTTAGTTGATTAGTTGCATTGACTTGTGTTTGAAGATGTGCGATCGCCTTCTGTAAAACCTACAAATAAAGCTAGCATCTAGTTTCAGATTTTAGCATGAATGCACAGGTAACTCGCGCGAGATGTGTAGCAATATCTTATTGCTTTAGGTTGGCTTGTCTATTAATAGCTACCTGCCAATTAACAGACAAATTACTGTTACTTCCAACAGTATCGATGCTGAGTCAGGGAAATTAAAGCATCATTCGGTTCCAACTTTACTTAGAGAGGTCAATTCCAATGGCAAATACTGATACAAAAACTGGTCAACTCGATGGCAATGACATTATTTTTCCAGCTCCCAGCGGCGGCGGCTTCGCGCGGGCTGATGAATATGACTTAAATACATCTGCGATCGGGCAACCTGTCACGCTTGCTCTTACAGCTCAAGATTCCGCCAAATATGACACGTTCCTGCAAGTTATAAATGCCGAGACGGGTCAGGTCATTGCTGATTCCGACGATAATGGCGCTAATTTGAACTCAGTGATTGCACCCGGTCAGCCTGCCAATGTTGGTCTTGACGATCCGAGCATTCCTAATTCTTTCACAATTGCCGGTGGCATTAAGTACAAAGTCCGCGTCACCAGCTTTAGTCAATTGCCCGCCGCGCCGCCTACTCATCCCTACGATTTACAGGTAAGCATTCCTACGGGCGATATCAGTTTAGTTCCGCGAGGTAGCGACTTTAGTGGCAGCCCTCTAACCGACACCCCGGCCGTTACATTAACTGGTAAATTGGAGGGCAGCAAAGACTTTACTTTTCCAGCTCCCGGTGGTGGCAACACACTTGCTGATGAATTTCTAGTAACTACATCCTTGGTGGGCCAACCTCTCACCATTAACCTCAGCAGCACGACAAATGGCTTTGACCCTTATGTGGAAGTCGTCAACGTTAATACTGGCAGTGTTGTTTCCGATGATAACAGCGGTGGCGGTTCGGACGCGCAGCTTAGTGGAGTCCCGCGCCAAGCAAATACTAACTACAGAATCCGCGTCACCGGTGCTAAAGCTGGAGGTCTCCCTGCTGATTACAACCTACAGGTCACCGTTCCTCAAGGTACTGTCACGTTGACCCCCCGGAGTGGCGACACCCCCATTATCGCACCAACACCGACACCTCCAACACCGACACCACCAACACCGACACCACCAACACCCACACCACCAACACCCACACCACCAACACCGACACCACCAACACCACCAACACCAACACCAACACCGACACCGATACCTCCACCTTTTTCTTTTCCAACGCCAACCCCAACACCAACCCCAACACCAACACCGACACCGACACCGACACCAACACCAACTGCTGGTACAACTGTAGCGATCGCGGCACCTGCAATCAATGCCCCCGCCCCAGGGAGTCCTAGCGGACAACCAGCAAACACTGTTAGCGGTCAGTTTTACAACCTCTCAGACAGTAATGACAATATTTTGCTGTCATCACTTCCTCCGGCTGCTGCTGGCAAACAAATATTGGCGCTATCTGGCAACGACAATATTACCGGGACAAGTGGCATTGATAACATTAACGGAATGCAAGGAGCCGATACAATCGACGGAGGGGCTGGCAACGACTCTTTAACAGGCGGTAAAGGGTCGGATGAGATTGACGGGGGTGCTGGCGACGACCAGATATTCGGCAACAATGACAACGATACTCTCACTGGAGGAGATGGCAATGACAATATTCGGGGCGGTAAAGAAAATGATGTCCTGATTGGCGGTAACGGCGACGACTTACTGAGTGGCGATCGCGGTCAAGACATCCTCACAGGTGGCGGCGGAAGCGATACATTTATCCTAGGCGGCGGGCAGGCGGCAGCAGCCCGCTTAGCAGATGCAGATGTGATTGTAGACTTTAATGGGGACAGAATTGGTTTAACTGAGGGGAATACATTTGCCAGCCTCACCTTTGAAGCTGTAAGTTTGAATCTGAATGGAGGATCTCCTGTCAGTGCTACGGCTATTAAACTCGGTACTAACTATTTGGGTATCGTTCAAGGGGTTGCTCAAAGCCAGCTTACGGCAAATGTTTTTGTAAATGTATAGTTTTTATAGCGTGGGCTTGGCGGGTTCTACTTGAGTGGAATTAGAAGCGATCGCCTTTGAGTTTGACTTATGCAGGGCAATTCATAAAGTATCCCTACCAATGGTTGCTCCTGCCTAAGTTCATGAATTTTTACGGAGATTAGTTGATTAGTCGCATTTAGTTGTGTTTCAAAACGTGCGATCGCCTTCTGTAATACCTACAGATAAAGCTAGCATCTAGTTCCAGATTTCAGCATAACTGCACAGGTGACTCGCGCGGGAAGTATATCAATATATTTGCTCTAAAGATATGCTACCTCTGTCAGTTGGATAGGTGATATCTGCGCGCTTCACAAGTTGCATCTAATAATAATTTTCCCTAATTTTCACTCTCATTTAGTTCAATACTCCGGAGAGTTTTTAAAGAAGGATGCGATGCCTTCGGCAAGCAACGCTTACGCAATAAAGCAGAGAAGCGAAAAAAGTGAGTGCAATCTGAACCCAAAATGAACAGAAAAAAAGGCGCTCTTTTAGGTTAAGCTATAAAAACACACAAGCTCAACAGATTGTCTTAGGAACATTATTCAATCTACCTTACAACAAATGCCAGGGATTAGTCAACCCCAAAAGAAGTTTTTAATCACTTTATTTTCAACTATTTTGCTGGTCTATGGTAAGGTCAACTTCACGAATCTCAGTCGTTATAGTTGTTTGAGTGAAAAACCTACCGTCGTCACTTTCTCAAAAGCTTTAAGTTTCCACAATTTAATCAATATTTTCACGGAACTTGCTTTAAATCCTGAACACACAGTCATTGCTGTTATTGATTGTTCTTTTTTAAGAAAAAGTGGCAAAACAACTGACGTTAAAGCTTATTTTTATAATGGTGTAGCTGGTAAATCCGAACAGGGGTTGGAAATTTCTGTGATTTCTATTGTCGAAATTGAGACTCGTTTATCTTATAGCTTAAGCGTGCAACAAACTCCATCACGCCCTCAAATAAAGCCCGAAAAAAAACTGCCACAAAATCCCCAGAATAGATGGTCAAAAAAATCTCGCAAAAAACCGGATGCTCAAAGCTCAAATCCTGACATCACAAGAGTTGATAACTCTGCACAACATTTGAAGAATACTCGTTGTTTCTTCCCAAATTCTGTACGTTATGTGGTGGCTGATGGCTATTATTATCGCTCTAAATTCTGGGATGCTGTGCGGGAGTTAAATTTAGACTTTATTGGCAAGTTAAGAGTAGATGCTAACCTACGTTATCTTTATACAGGTGAACACAATAAACTGGGAGCACCTCGCAAATATGATCGCACAGGTTGACTGCAATGATTTGAGTTGTCTTAATTTTGTTAAATACATAAAACCGGGAGTTTCACTTTATACATTAGTGGTCGGGAGTTGTTGTTTAAAGTGTGAAATTAGCTTGGCTTGTATCTCTGAGGTTCAAGCCAAGGGTAAAATCAAAAATACCTGATTATTTAGCACTGATATTCACCTACCACCTGAGCAAATTCTTGAATACGATCGGGC